>PLXD01000527.1 GCA_003151295.1 Chitinophagaceae bacterium
GGTGTACTTTTCCCTGGCGCTCGCGGTCATCTTTCTATTATACCGGCAGATAAAAATGGTTGGAAAGCTATATGATATCCCGGCCGATTCAAAACAATTAAACAAATAGTCCCATGCTGTATGTCATAATCGCGTATCTATGGGCATCCATTTTACTCTACCTGTTGCTAGGGGGCGCCGATTTCGGGGCCGGCATCCTGGAGCTCTTCACTTCCGATCAAAACAGGAGCAATACCCGAAAAACGATGTACAAGGCCATCGGTCCTATCTGGGAGGCCAATCACATGTGGCTGATCATTGCGATCGTCATCTTATTTGTGGGCTTTCCGGCTATCTATACCACGGTGTCCGTCCACCTGCATATACCGCTGGTCATTATGCTTATGGGCATCATCGCGAGAGGGACCGCCTTCTCTTTCAGGAACTATGATGCGGTGGTAGATGAAATGCAGCTCATCTATAGCCGGATCTTCGTATATGCCAGCGTCATCACCCCTTTGTTCCTGGGCATTATCGCCGGAAGCACCGTGGCAGGATGGATAGATCTCCAGGCAAATAGTTTTGCTGCGGCCTATCTGTTCAGTTGGCTGCACTGGTTCTCTGTCGCCGTGGGTCTCTTCACGGTATCCATATGCGGGTTCCTGGCAGCCGTGTACCTGATCGGTGAAGCGGACAACGAAACGGATAGGCGACGTTTTATAGCCAAAACAAAAACGACAAATATCGCCGCTTTTGCTTCCGGCGCATTGGTCTTTATCGCTGCAAAAGTGGAAGGAATCCCCTTAACGGAATGGATATTCGGAAATACTGTCGGTATCCTGGCAATTTCAGCAGCCTCCCTCTCCCTCATTTTGTTTTGGTATCTGTTGGTCCGGAAAAAAACACGCGTGCTGAGGGTGCTGGCCGCCTTCCAGGTGACGATGATCCTGATAGCGATCACGTACAGCCACTATCCCAATATCATATTACTGAAACACGGAGCCCCTCTGTCCCTGATGGATGCCACGAGCGATAAAACAATTGCGGCCCTGGGTTGGGCTCTGCTCATCGGCAGCATCTTTATTCTCCCGGCATTGTTTTACCTGATCTACAGTTTCGACAGGAAGAAGAGGGACACGGCGCGTTCTTAAAGACTACCAAGGGTTGGTCCCGACTGAAGGATCGGGGGCTACGTGTCGTTTATACATTTAAACCGTTGTAGCCCTAACGTTCCCCTCAGCCATTCTTACTTTAACCCAATCGTTTAGCAGGAAGCTACAAAAAATAAAATACAATAAAGTGCTCCCTGTTACGATTATTGGTAGCCGTGTAAACCCCGGCACTCCCAGTGTCAGGACAAAAAGCGCCAACACAATATCGGCTATAAGGGCGAACAGCAAAATCTTCCCGATTGGCTGCCGGTAAAACCTGTTTTGTGTCCGGACAATAACTATATTGAATATCCCTACAAAGAACAAGATAGCAAAACCGAAAGAATGCAGCAGACCAGGTTCGGCAATTCGAAAATAGGCCTTCCCTTCAAAAAGCCATATGAGCGCTTCCACACTATTTAACAGCCCCAAAATGAAACCGAGCTTTACCAATGGTTTAATTCTCCAGCTTTCAGGCTTCCGGGACCCGCTAACGGCATCGGTGGATAATGTCAGCGATACAAAATCTACAATAAATATTAACAGTATCATATCAAATGCACCGATGACGAACTGCCCCATAATGATATAAGAAGTACATACAAATAGGATCTTAAATAACGTGCTGGCAACCTTGCTCGTTACCCAATTGGTAATGCGATGATGTATGGTACGGCCAACGGTAATGAGGCTTATGATACTCTCCAGCCCCTCGCGCAACAAGATTACACTGGCTGCCTGTTTCGCCACGTCGGTAGCGGCCTTTACTGCAATGCCCACTTCTGCTTGTTTCAAGGCAGGTGCATCATTTACTCCGTCCCCGGTCATGCCGGTTATCTCGCGCTGCTGTTGCAGCGCCTTCACGATGTTGAATTTATCTTCCGGAAGCACTTCTGCAAAGCCATTGTGGGCAATGATGACATTATGAGCATCACCGGCGTCCGGATCATTCCGGAACAGGCTGGCAGCAACAATATCCTCCCCTACCCCTACCATGATGGCTATTTCTTTTGCGATCGGTAACGCATCGCCGGTAAGCATTTTTACTTTTACGCCCAATTCTTTTATTTTTGTGATCATCTCCGCAGAATCCGGTATGGGCGGATCGATCAAAGCCGCAATTCCGACCATTTTTGTCGCACCGTCCTGGCTAATGGCAACTGCCATTGTTTTAAACCCCTTAGCCGCCCACGTGTCTACCGCTTTATCTAAGTCAATTTGTTTCAGGTTGCATAATTCTTTAAGGGTATCGTAAGCCCCTTTCATTACCTTAAATTGCCTGTCCTCTTTTTGCACCATCGCTTCGGTCCTTTTAATGTCAGCGGTGAATGGGGTAAAGGACATTTGCATATAGCCGTTCATGTCTATTTTATCATCAGTAGCCTTTTGTATAAAGGCCTTGTCAATAGGGTCATTGTTAGCGGCCACGGAAGCCAGCACAGCATATTGAATAACTTCATTAACGGTGAAATTGCTTGCAGCAATGATTTCCTGTACCGATAATTTATTTTGGGTGAGCGTACCTGTTTTGTCTATGCACAATGTCGTAAGCGTAGCTGCATCCTCCGTGGCGCTCAACCGGCTGACCAATACACCTTTGGCCGACAACTGCTCCGAGCCTCTGGCCATACTAAGCGTAAACATGGCGGGCAGGGCTACCGGAACGGCCGATATCAATAATATAAGCATTAACGGTAGAATGGATAAGAATGTTTCTCCCCGAAATAAAGAAACAGCGATCGTGATAGCCAGGAATACCAATACGATAGAAAATAATATTTTTACCACGTTGGCAACGACTTCATCCATGTGCATGCGTGGTTTGGCTGTTTGCACCAACTGGGCTGTTTTACCAAAAAAGGTCTTGATACCCGTAGCTACCACTACTGCACTGCATTCNNTTATAATATCACCCGGAACCAATTGGCTTCCCACTATTTCTTTCCATTGCCCGCTTCTTAAAACACGTACGGATACCTGCAGGCTTTTCTTTAAGGCCTTTACTGTTTTGGCTGCCTTGCGCTCCTGCGCAAATCCAATAATGGCGTTGAACAGCATTAAGCCGCTTATTAAATAAACATTTACATAGTTGTGCAACAATATGGATGTTACAATGGTAAACTCCAGCATAAAGGCGGTGAGTCCCCAAAAGTGCTTCAGAAAGACCAGCGCCATGGATTGCTTTTCCTCCGGCACCTCGTTGAGCCCGAAAGTATGCTGATGATCTTGTACTTCCGCTTCAGTCAGACCGGCCGCGGGCTTCACATTAAACTCCGATAAAACATCCGCGATTGTTTTTGCTTCGTATGGATTGGCTTGATTGGGCATACAGGGATTGTNNGGGATTGTAGCGCTTCCCATAATTTTATCTACCGCTTACTTGATATGAATATTATAATTATCCGGAGCGGCACTAAAAGGTTCCTGATGGCTAAATTCCGATTCGTCAAAAGCTGTATAATTTTTTACAGAATCGACGGTTGAATCCACGAAAATTTCAGAAAGATCCCATTTAATCTCTTTAATATGCCCTACAGCCATCAGCACTTTCTTTCCACCGAACCAATGACGGGTATCGATAACCAGGTATATAATCTGCCAGTTTTGATCGTCGATTATAAAGTCTTTTACGTGACCTATTTCTCCATCGGTGGCATGAATGCGATAGCCGGTAACCCGATGAGTGCTGCGTAAATGCGGATCGTCATCGGATCGTTTATCGGCAGGATCGGCTTCTTTTACTATTTCCTGATCGATTACAGGAGAGGTGTTGCCGATTACCGAAAAACCTCCTGCATAAAACCCGCTTCCCCAATATTCCGGCCAGGGATAATGTCCATACAATGCGATCTCCTGCTGGCGGGAGACGGGCTTATCGGTATCTATATCCGGGCTGTTCCGGATTTGTTCCTTTGTAAGATTCACGAGGAATGTCCCGGGCTCCCACGAGGTCTTTACGATAGCATCAGGAGAAATAAGTACTTTACGGCCCGACAACCAATTACCCGTTTTAACGATCAGATAACGTATTGTCCAGCTTTGATCATCGAAGTAAAGCTCTTCCACTTTCCCGATCTTCCCATCGGTAGCGTCCAGACTGTAACCTGTCAAACTATGGACATTTCGTTGCATATATCATCATTTTTTATTTTTCCCTATATATAATAGAAATGAGTTTTATGTTCTAGCCCATAAAACTCCAATAACTATTCTCCAATAACTATTCATTTCCTCCAGGTGAATGTTTGTATCCGGCCAATGATCCATATCGAATCCGGGAGCTTTCTCGAGCACTTCCCTTTTTTGACTGAATATGAATGCTTTTCTTTCCGTATCGACCCGGAGAAGGCCAAACGGGATTGAGAAATATTTTATACCGATTCCGAGAAAACCTTGGAATAAAGCCCTCCCTGGTTGATCCCCGTCAGATTGTCATTGCTCAATGTAGTCATTTAAAAATTGCTAGCTTTTAGCGGTACTATCTTCTTTATTTGCTTTTTCCTGGCCTATTCCCATGGTCAGTGCCGCTAGCCCGGCCATGCCGCCCAATTGCATGGTATCCACGGCTGAACTGGGAACAATTACAATGGTCGAATTCTGCTTCAAACCTTCATAGAGCATATTCATCGCCCTCAAATGCAAAGCCACCGGGTTATTTGCGTACGTCAAGGCCGCTTCTCCAAACTTTTCAGCCACCTGTCTTTCCGAATCTCCCAGGAT
>PLXD01000030.1 GCA_003151295.1 Chitinophagaceae bacterium
TTCGGGTGTTGAACCTACCCGTTGCGCTTTGAGAAAAGAAACGCTCAAAATAAATGCGATAAACAATATGGATTTCCTGTTCATAACAAAGGATCTGTTTTAAAAAATTTACTTGCAAGTGTTTTAAAATGTTTGTATCTCCTGTCTTACTATTTTGGACACAACCTTGTTGGCTAGCTCCTGTTCTTGCTGATGGATTCCATCAGCCCCCTCATATAACCCAGGGCATACAAGGTACCGATGATGCTGTATCCGGGATGTTCGTTGCTGTCGCCGGCCATCGTAGGCACATGATCGGGCCGAATGGGACCCTTAAAGCCAATATCATAATAGGCCTTCATGGCTGCGTACATATCTATCTGTCCTTCGTCATGAAAGGTCTCCTCAAATTTGAATTTCCCTCCCCGCACGTTCCGGAAATGAACAAAATGGATCAGCTTGCGCTTCCCGAAATATTCGACGACGGTAGGAATATCCGCTCCCATTAGAGAAAAATTTCCCTGGCACATCGTAATGCCATTGCTGGGACTGGGAACCAGGTCGACCATTTTTTTAAAATTATCCACCGTGGTCATAATGCGCGAGATGCCCTTAATGCTGTCCACCTGTGGATCGTCCGGATGCATCGCCAGTTTCATGCCTATCTTCTCCGCTTCGGGAATGACGGCTTTCAGAAAATATTCCAGGGTTTTCCAGAGGGTGTCTTTGGACACTTCGCCATATTTTGTCAGGGGGGCATTCTTGATATCCTCATAGTCGAAAGCCGTTACCAGGGCACCTCCACGGCCGGGTTTAGCATTATCGGTCCGGTACCACCCTATCACCGGCATCCAGTTATAGCAGATCGTATCGATGCCGGCATACTGTTTCAGGTTCTTCATGAACGTTATAAAATTGGCAATTTCCTCATCCCTGCCTTCCAAACCCAATTTTGTCTTTTCACTGAGGCAAGGAGGGCCTTCGATGACGTTGAAGTTCAAACCTACCTTATCCCAGGCCTCTTTTACGGCCGTGATGGCCGGAGGCTCGAACGGTTTTGCATCGGGCATGCCTACCATATGGGTATTGATCCCCGATACGGCTCCCAATACATCCATCTGCTTCGTCAGGGCTATCTTCTGCTCCTGCATGCCGGCGAAATAGGCCTCGCTCATCTGCATTCCTCCATCCTTCGCCAAATGAACTGCATTCAATGCAGGATCTTGCTTCTTACCCGGTATGTTGGCCCTGGTAATGATGGTGGGGGCGATTCCCCCCATGAAAGAGGCCGCGGCCATGGCAGCGCCTTTCCTGATGAAGTCTCTCCGTTTATCTTTCATATACATACAATTGAATTGTTTCGTAAATATTGTACAATTGAAAAACACTTTTGCACCTTTGATGTAATTGACGGAATAATACTATGAATTGAAAAAAAAGTATCAACGAGGCCTGCCCGGAAAATCAATAAAGCCTGTCTGTAGTAAATACTACCAGTTCTTCCAGTGCCGAACGGGTATCCGACTCCGGGAACTCCTTTAATAGCTTCAATGCTTCATCGCGATACGAAAACATTTTTGCCTCGGTGTATGCAATACCGCCCGCTTTAATGACTTCCCCCACAACAAAATCGACCATTGGCCTGTCTGTATTATGGTGCTTTATAATATTCAATATCTTTTTCTTAAGCGATGCCTCACAGGTATTCAAAGTATAAATAAGAGGAAGGGTTGTTTTCTTCTCCTTAATATCGTTTCCGGTCGGCTTTCCGATATCGGCACTCCCATAATCAAGCAAGTCGTCTTTTAGCTGGAAGGCTATGCCCAGCTGTTCACCGAACCGGTACATTTTCTGAATGGAATCCGTTCCGTCCAAAGTCGATGAAGCCCCTGCCGCACAGCATGCAGCCAGCAGCGTGGCTGTTTTAGATTTTATAATTTCATAATAAACTTCTTCCTTAAAATTCAGCTTATGGGATTTTTCCATTTGCTGCAGTTCTCCCTCGATGATCTTTCCGATCGCATCGGAATAAATTTTTAAAATCCGGTAGTCCCCATGGGATAATAAAAGCAATATGCTTTTTGTAAAAAGATTATCGCCGATAAAAACCGCCGTTCTGTTTTTCCATAAGGCATTGATGGAGAACGCGCCTCTTCTTTCCATGGAATCATCCACCAGGTCATCGTGCACCAGGGAAGATGTATGTAACAACTCTGCAAATATAGCGGCACGGTAAGTTCTGTCATTGATCGCTCCGCCTAATCGCGCGCATAGTAAAACAAACATGGGCCGCATTTGCTTGCCCTTACGCATGATTATATAATCCATAACCCTGTCCAACAAAGGAATAGGACTCTTTAGGGCCCCTTTAAAATATTCCTCAAACCGATCGAGCTCCGAACCAATAAGTTCCCTGGTTAATCGCATAGTCAAATATCGGATGATTTATGGATTGCAGGTCGGCTTTTTGAAGATACCGTGGGTCCTGTTATTCCCGAAATGCCTATTTTGCATCGCCATGAACCTGTTTCCAACTCAATATTCGACGCTTTCAGCCACCGCTTTAGGGGACCATATTCAGAACAAATATGGATTCAAAAACCTGGTCTGCAGGCTGCTGGTCAGGAATGTCAGCGACACTTACATTTTGGAAAGAATTACAGGGAAAGAGGTCGGCAAAGAGAGCAGCACCGATAAATTAACCTCAATGATGAACAGCTAAGGATTATCGGAAAGAATATAGCATTTATCCATAATATTACTTCTGTTTGCGTATTGCAACATGACAGGATAGTCTACGATATCGATTCCACCCTTGAACGGCCCCTAAAAATCATTATACCCAGGTTCAAGGAAATGCCTGAGGAATATGCCTTCTTGCGGGATACGGCCGATAGGGCGATTCAAAAAATAAAGCAATTCGAATCTTTCAAATCCAGTTACGGTTATTGTCATTACGACTTACTACCGAAAAATTTTCATTTCGACGAAGGCAACCTCATCACATTTTTTGATTTTGATTGGTTAGGCAAGGGATTCCTGGCGAATGATCTTATGACTTTCTATATACAATTATTCTTTCTTGTTTATCATAAAATAATCACCCAGGAGGAAGCTGACAGGAGTTTTATGGTTCTTGTCGATGGCTACCGGGAACAAAGGAACCTATCGGAGGAAGAATTGGAGGCCATCCCCTGGTTGGGGGTTATGTTCTGGATATTTGGTTTGGGGTTCTACGAAGAGAACTTCGACGATTTTTCAAATACTTTCCTCACCCCAAAATTTATAAGGGATCGCATCGCTATGATTAAAAAATGGGTAGACAGTTATTGCAATACACGTTTCACCGCTGCCGGGTAATCTTTATTATTGTTCATTCATGCATTGTTAGGTATGATCTTTATAAAAGGGTTTCTTCCANNTCTTCGGGATGAGCGGGTCTAAAAAAGCGGGCGTCAGGTAGAGGACCCATAAAGCAATAAAAGGTATGAGGCTGTCCACCACCGTATCGCCCCAGATACAAACAGGCGTATTCATTTAAAAAGGTCCGACAAAAAGGACGAATAGCAATCCGAAAAATTGATTTCTATATAGTATCATAAGCCATCAGATTAAGAATTCTTTCAGGCCTTTCGTTCAGATCTTTCGTTCAGATCTTTAACCGGATATTTCATTCGTCCTTAATTTTCCGGCCTATCACGGATTGGTAGCTTACTGAAATGATTTTTGCGGTAGGATGTATAAAACCTCTCGAAATCGCCGCCTTCTTCGAGGTTTTGCTCGATGATGATACAGATATGATCGAGAAGACTTTCACGCAGGCCCTTCAGGGTAATGCCGCGTGCGTCGATGTCATTAAGAATGTATGCTATCTGCTGATCGATGATCGGGTACATTCAGGACGTTTTTGGTTTTATTCCCAGTAAAAAGGTCATCGTATCCATAAACTCGGCAAGCTCGCTAACCTTTTCCCGCGTCTTTGTCTTTCCTGCCGAGCTCAGGCTATAGTATTTCCGGATGCGTTTTCCGATGTATTCGGTTTCGGTGGTCACCAATTTCTCATGTTCCAGGGCATGCAAGGTGGGGTATAAAGACCCTTCCGTGATCTGGATCCTGTCAAGCGTCAACTCCTTTACCTTCTGGGTGATCTCATATCCGTACATTCTTTTATTGTCGGCCAACAGCTTTAAAACAATGGTTTTAAGCGTGCCCTTTATCAATTCTGAAGAATAAGTCATGGTGCTGAAAGCGTAAGTATTGAAAAGTTGTCAAATTCGGTTTTCAAATCAAATCGCAAAACGAATATACATAGGAATGCGATGCATTGTACTTATTTGTAAAAATATTTTTTTAACATTTAAAAAAAAAGCCCCAAGATCGGGGATCACGAGGCTCGGTACTTTACCCAATATATTAAAACAGTACTATTCGTGCAGGACAGGGTATTGCTGTTCAGGTTCTTGGTTCCGTTGGAAGCTACCATCGCGCCGGCATTCGCCGTATCGTGAAAACCATTCACAAATTCAAAACCCACGAAGCCACCAGGCAAAGGAAAAAGAGAAAACTTATGATGCCTGCAAAATAAATTTTGCGCAACCAAAAGGTTTCATTTATATTTGCAACCAAAAGGTTTCATTTATTTATGAGAAGAGATGTATTTCAGGCCATAGCAGACCCCACGAGAAGGGAAATCATAAATATGATTTCGCACCAATCCTTGAACGTCAACTCGGTAGCGGGAAACTTCGAGGTCAGTCGAACGGCCATTTATAAGCATATCAAAATACTTACGGAATGCGGCCTGGTAGTCATTAAGCAGCAAGGTCGCGAACGGTATTGCGAAGCCAGGCTGGAGAAGCTGGGCGAAGTATCGGATTGGGTAGAGCAATACAGAAAGATCTGGACCTCCAGGCTCGATAGCCTGGAAGATTATCTGAGAGAAATTCAAACCAAAAATAAAAAACATGGCAGAAAAAAATGAACTCCTC
>PLXD01000475.1 GCA_003151295.1 Chitinophagaceae bacterium
AAGAAAAAGTAAAATTATGGGAAATTCATCATAAGGAAATTGTAGTAATAAACGCATGCAATGATGTTTTAGAGATGTTTAAGGCGGTTAGCAAAACGCAAAACTCTACTAACAGAGAATTTGAAAAATATCCATTAGTTCAATTTGAAAAGAGAAGGGCTCTAAAACAATATTTATATTCTATTTAAAAGGGAACTATTTAGTTCCCTTTTCTTTTCCTATCAAAGCACTATAAGTAATTCTTGCCTTAGCAACTAGCCCAATAGCATCGGAAAACTTCATAATGAAGCGCCAAATGGGCAAGCTGCCGTGAATAATTGATCAGAGCACTCTGACTATTGCCGCTAATACTGATGGAGCGTTCTAACTCTTTGTAAAATTCTAAAAAACCCTTTACGTTGTCGCAGGCCCGTTGAACGATGGGCACGTAATCCTTGTCTCTTGGACGTAGTTCGACAGCTTGTTGCTTTTGCATGATAATTATTTTTGGTTAAGTAATTATAAAACAAAAGCATTTCCGAAGATAAGCGCTCAATAAACTACCGAAGGTTTAGTACAACTTTGGTTATGCAAAGCTTTGCATAACCGAAGAAAATGTCTTGAGAGTCAGAGATGGATACGTATTCCAACAAATCATGACTATTTAATCAACAAAAAAATGTAGCTTATGTCTTATTTTAAATGGGTTAAGGCTTTTATTAACGTTGTTTTTGGGCAAAACACCATTCGACGGCTCTCGTTGGGTGTTTTAATTGCAGGCAGTGTGGCCGCCCTGCTTCCATACACCGCTTATTCCCGTGACCGGCTGTATGAAAAAGCTGTTCAGAAGAGCATTACGGGACAGGTAATAAATAAGGAAACGCGACAGCCATTGGAGGGAGTGTCCGTGATGATCAAGGGTAGAAAGGAGCTTGCGCAGTGGGATAAAAACTGATATAAATTTATTGTGAAAAATGGCAACGAGTGTAGATAGACGAGCATTTTTAAGGAAGAGCTTAATCCTGTCTCTGGGTAGTACATTATTTATGTCTACCCAGGGGCAGGGTTTGCCCGATCCGAATAATTTCGTGAATTTTGTTTTCCCTCTCGATGGGGATTTCCTGATCAGCAGTGACGGCATCGAGTCAATAAAGGGATTGCAAGTTTCTGTCAAGCTGCTTCCCCGGGATCAGGATCCTATTGATTTGTATGTCAACGAGCAAAACGCTGCTCTTAAAAATGGATTGTATGAGGCGAAGGCTTTGCTCGCTGAAGGGAAAAATGTCATTACGGTCCTGGATAAAAAGACGGGGCGTCATCTTGCTATTACGGTCTTTTGGCTGAAAGAGTTTCAATATTATTACAGGCTTTCCATCGATGATTGCATCTATTGCATGAAGGATATTACGGCAAACCGGTTGACTTATAAATCTGTTTTTGAGAATCCATTTTTTGGTTTCCTGAAGGACCTTCATCTTAAATATGGGACCAAGGTCCATTTGAATCTGTTTTACGAAACGGAGGGGTTTAATTTAAGTCAAATGACCGATGCGTTCAAAGACGAATGGCTCAGCAATTCCGACTGGATCAAATTCAGCATTCATGCCAGGTCCGAATTTCCGGATAATCCCTATTTACGGGCGGATTATTTCAAGATAAGGAAAGATTGCGATTTGATAAACCGGGAGATATGCCGTTTTGCCGGTCCTGAATTGTTAAATGGCGCCACGACGCTTCACTGGGGAGAGGTTCCCATAGATGTCTCCAGGGGGTTGCGGGACTCCGGTTATGTTATACAGATTTGCGATCAGAATGTGGATAATGATTTGCCGCCGTGTTCCTATTATCTGAATGCTGACCAAAGAAGGCATATTAACAAGCGTTTTGTCTGGTGCGATCATGCGGAGAAAATTGTTTTTATCAAGAGCGCAATCATCATCAATACCGAATCCCCGGACCATATCGAAACCTGTTTGGCAGGTTATAAGGTCAGCAATGGAATAAAACCTATGTACCTGGATTTGTTGAATCACGAGCAATACTTTTACCCCTTTTACCGGGCGTATCAAAGGGATTATAAAGAACGGGTGGTGAAGTGTATAGAATGGGCTCATGCCAATGGGTACAGGCCCGGATTGGAGACGGATTTGCTGACCCGGCCTATACTGGAAGATCTGACAACAAGCAAAAGAAGTTGATTATGGCAAAAGATTATTTCATAGACTCATCGTTTTTGAGAGAGGTAGATTCTCCGGCATTGCTGGTTTATCGGAAGGTCGTTGAGGCCAACATCGGGAATATGGGCCATATTTTGGGTGGCTTTGCGTCTTTGCGTCCGCACGTAAAGACGGATAAGATACTCGAAGTGGTCAGGATGCTGCAAGCCAGGAATATCGACAAGTTCAAATGTGCTACAATAGCCGAGGCAGAGATGTTGGGGATGGCGGAGGCCGGGGGATGTGCTGTTGGCTTACCAGCCAAACGAAGTCAGGGCGAGGAGGCTGTTTGATCTGAGCAACGCCTTCCCGGATACTAAATTTTCCTGTTTGGTGGATAATACAGCATCTATTTGTCTGTTGAATGAGCTGTGGAAGGGGGAGGGGCGATTTCCGGTTTATTTGGATGTGAATGTGGGTATGGAATTTTACAGTCGGCGCCCCTATGCTGATTGCGACGCCATTACTGGCGCCATTTGCCATCAAGGATTTCAGGAAGAGCAAGAAGCAGTTCAGGGATATTTTCGTCTTTTTCCGGCTGGCCTTACTAGGAGCTTTTCCCGCGCAGGTTTTAATGACCCAGGGTACGCAGTTTTCCACTGCAAGCAATGCGGCTATTTTGACTTTAAGCCTGCCTGTTATTTCTACCATATTTGCCTTCCTGCTTTTGAAGGAAAGGATGAATGCCGTTCGGTAGATTAGCTTTTTTGTCGCCATTGCAGGTGTAGCCTTGTGCTCCTTCGGGGATATCAAACAAGCCAATTTCGGATCTAAATACCTGATCGGAAACATGCTGATCTTTATTTCAATAGTGGCTAATGCTTATTACAATATCGGTTGTAAAGAAATAGCGGGCAAGTATACCGAGATGGAGATGGTTTTTTATACCTACCTGGTCGTAGTAATACTTTTGTTTCCATTTATCGTGTCATATGAACCGGATATCCTGAGCAAGGCGCCGTATTTTACCGGCAGGACCTGGACCGGATTACTGTTGTTGACTTTTTTCCACAATTTTCTCTCGATGCTCTTGTTTTTCAAGGCCTTGAAAAATCTGGAGCCATGCAGGTTGCCTTGTCCAACTACCTGATCACTTTTTTTGGATTGCCCATAGCCGCGATCTTTTTACATGAATCATTGAATCCGACCCTGATTTTTGGGGGTGTGCTGGTTCTGGGCACGAAATAGATAGACAACCCATTGATTTTCAATGGGTTTTTTATTTGGTGGGTCAAAAAAACGCCCCTTTTTCCCCCTTTCTACATCATTTGATGACCCACAAATGACCCACGACCTTTGCAGTTTTGACCCACCAACAAACCTTTATTTTATGGGAATTACTATCATTAAAAAGCAATCACGCGGGACGGGAGAAGGTAAGATATTTTTTACGTTAGCATGGGGAAGAAGCAAAGGACAAAGATCTGCAACAGGCATCTCCACGCTACCATAGTTCACCCCGGTAACGGAACTATTCGACAAGGCCACTTCGGACACCATACCGGACCGGAGAAGATCACTCCTTACTGCTTCAAAATGATTGGGCAGTTCGGCTGTAGCCAAACGGTCTTGATATATCCGGTGTTCACTTTGAAAGTCCGGCACTATTCATAATAGGCACTTACCAATAACAATTTATAATATATGCTAAAGATATTTTTGTTGCCTAATGATAACCATTTCATTAGGTCAGTATCGTAATTTTACGTGGTAAAACCCCTATGACTTTTGGGGTTTCAGCATTATCTTTGACCCAATACATACAGCACTCCTCCGTACACATGAAAAACTTGAACGCCCGCACCCACGGAAGAAGACTGTATGACCTCTCGCCAATATTCCTATAGCTAATTCTTGCATTCATAATCCAAACCCTCAGGGTCGGCATTGTTTTACCCAAAAATGAAAACGATGTTGAAAAAGCAAATTTCAAAAGCAATTTACATTTGTTTGTTTTGTTTTATTACGAGCTCCTTCGTTCCTGTTCCACGCGCAACCTCCACTATTACTCCATCGAACGAAAAGATCGACGCGAAAACTCCGTTCGTAAATGGAATGCAATTTGGGGAAATGGCCATGGCGCCAAAAGTCAAAATGAACAAGCAGGAATTACAATTCGCAACCAATTACATCAAGAACAGTATCGAATGCCTTGTTAGTATTAAGCAAAGAAGTAAGACCCCCTTTACTATTATCGATTCGGTTTTCCATCGTTATGGATTACCCTTGCAGTTGAAATATTTNNAGTTAATGCCGGAAATAGCCCACGACCTCGGTTTAAAAACGACACGCCAATGCGATGAACGCACCAACTATTTTAAAAGTACAAGGGCGGCTGCCTTATACCTGAAGGATCTATATGCACAATTCGGGGATTGGTTATTGGTGTTGGCAGCCTATAACAGTGGACCAGGGCCAGTTTACGCTGCAATACGCAAATCCGGCAGCAGAAACTTCTGGGCACTTCAGAATTATCTTCCTGCCGAAACCAGGGGACATGTCAAAAGATTTATAGCCACTCATTATTATTTCGAAGGCCAGGGCAGCGTAACTACTTTAACAAAGGCTGAAAATATCAATTACGCCAAATCGGTATTGGCATTCGCCTCCCCCCACTCCACGGCCGCTGCGAGGCCTGCTGAAGCAGAAGAAACCAAATGCACTGCTGCCGGCGCAGTAATCAACAATATAATGGGCGTTACAGACCTTTCCTTTAAAGTCTCTCCCAAAAATGAAACGACTGGGAAAGCAAAGGAGTTACAAGCGGAGCGATTTAAGAAATTAATGAAAGAATCAGAAGAATCTCTACAAAAAGCAAATAAGCTGATTGAAGGCTAAAACTCAAAATGACTATGAAATATTTACTTTTTATTATAGGGTTTTGGGAACTCATAGCCTGGATAGCCTGCTTTATTTATGCTGTCCCATCCCCCTAGTCCCTGTCCAGACCCACAATCTGCGCCTTATACTTTGCGGGTAAAAGAGCTGCGAACCAGGTTTTTCTCCAGGTATTCCGATCGCATGAACTTCCAGTCCACGTAGTTGCAGGGAGGTACAATTTCTAATTTGTTTTAATCATAGAGAACGGACGTTCAATTATAGAAAGACCGTATAGGTTGCGAGGCAATTAATGCAACCACCCCTTCTCCTTATACCAGTTGGCGGTCTCGAGGAGGCCGGCTTCCAGCGTATAGGCGGGATGAATGCCGAGTTCCTGCCATAGTTCGCAGCTATCGCATAACCAGTTGGGAGCGGTCATCTCTTTTAATTTTTCCCGGTGGAGGAAGGGTACGCGGCCAAGCAGCGAATATATTTTTTCCATGCAAAATAGGGATGCACGAATGGGGGCGAGAGGTAACCTAATCTTTATCGTTTGCCTGTCCAGTATCATTCGGATAGCGCTCCCCAGGTCTTCTTTAGTATATGCCGTTCCATCCGAGACGAGGTAGGAAGCATGGAGCCTGCCGGAGCTGAGTATTTTGAAAACAGCCCGCGAAAGGTCTTTCACATAAATTAGAGATAGCATTTGTCGGTGTCGGCCCATATAGGGCTCTATTCCTTTGCCGAGTATGCGGAAATAAGCCAAAAAATCCTTGTCACGAGGACCGTATACGGCTGTGGGCCNNAATAATGTAAGGGAAGCCGGGTAGAGACCTGATATATTTTTCGGCGGCCAGCTTGCTCTTCGCGTATGCGGAGATTGGATGATCAGTATCCGAAGGCCGGATAGGCCTATAGTCTACAGGATCCCCTGGTCCGCAGGTGGCCAACGAACTGATGAAAAGGAATTTCTCCGGCAGCTTACCCACTGCTATAAGGGCATCCACGAGGTTCTGTGTATATCGGTCATTCACCAATTGAAAATCTTCTTTCTTCCGGGCGCGTGTAATGCCGGCATTGTGAATGACATAATCAAAGCCGCCTTCTGACCGGACGAACAACTTTAATTGTCTTTCCAATGCCTGTGGGGAGGAAAGGTCCAGGTGGAAGAACCGGATCGCCTCATTCCGGAGGAAATCCCTTCTGCTGCCTGCCCGGATGCCGGCGTATACTTCATATCCATCCCGGAGACCTTCTTCTACCAGAAAACTCCCAATAAAGCCGCTTGCGCCGGTGATCAAAATTCTTTTACTCATTATATTGCCTGGTAAGACTACTGATTGAGGAATTTAATGAAGCACCGTCTTCTTTTATGATTATGCGCCTCATAGTATCGCCAGATGGCCTGCACCTGCCGGTTTGTCTCCAATTCGGGATTGGACTCCGCGAATTTGATGCCATTCCTGATATAAGACCGGGTTATCTCATTCATTAAAATGGCATTCACTCCCTTTCCCTGTAAATCCGGTCTCACCGCGACGAGGTACATATCTCCCACTGAATTCTTTTTAAGAGCCCTCAGCAAGTAAAGAAATCCCAGGGGTAGCAGTCTTCCTTTACTCTTTTGGAGGGCAATGGATAGGGATGGCATGGTAATCCCGAATGCGGCAAGCCTCCCTTCTTTGTCCGTCACCAGGGTCACAAAATCCGCCCGGATGAAGGAGAAGTACTGGCTGGTATAATATTTTATCTGCCTCTCGGTAAGTTCCACCACCCCATGCAGGTCCGCGTACGCCAGGTTTATCAGCCGGAAGATCTCCGCTGCATAGGGTAATATCTTTTTGGCCTTACGCGCCTGCACTACTTTGAGTCCCAGTCTTTCCATCACTATTTTCGCCGTCCGTACAATTTTTTCAGGAATTTCCCCGGGCACCTGTATCCTGTATTCCAGCCAATCCACTTCTTTCTTATACCCTGACCGTTCCAGGCAGACAGGANNAGGGATAATTATAAATAGTGGCGAGAGTGCCCAATTGGTCGAATCCATGTATTAACATTCCTTCATGATCCAGGTCGGTGAATCCCATCGGGCCATGTATGGCGTTCATGCCTCTTTCTTTACCCCAGTTCTCCACCTGGCCTAACAAGGCGGAGGCAATCTTTTCCTCTTCTTCAAAATCCAACCAACCGAAGCGTATATAGTTATTGTTCCATTTACGGATATAGACATGATTGATAATTCCGGCTATCCTGCCCACTACTTTCCCGTTCTTCCAGGCCAGCCAATACCTGGCCTCACAGTAATCAAATGCAGGGTTCTTATCTATGCGCAAGGTAGCCTCTTCATCGAATCGCAGAGGGGGTACATAGCAGGAATTGTCCCTATAAAGACGGCACGGAAAATCTATAAAGGCCTTTAATTGCTTTTTTGTAGTTACTTCTTTTATCAGTATGTCCATTCGTTGCGGTAGCATTAAATAATATCCAGTTTTTTAGACAGCCTACAGATCTTTTCTACCGCCTCTTCGATCTGCTGACGGGTATGGGTTGCCATCAGGCTGAACCGAATCAGAGAGGCATCTTTCGCGACGGCGGGAGACGTTACCGGGTTGACGAATATTCCTTCTTCCAGTAGCATCCTGGATAATTGGAAAGTCTTCATATCATCCCGGACATAAATGGGTATGATGGGGGTACAGGAGTTGCCAGTATCGAAGCCTGCCCTGTTCAATTCAAAAAGAGCCATTCTTGTATTGGCCCATAATCGATGGATACGTTCCGGTTCCTCCCCGATGATCTTAAGAGCGGCGATGACGCTGGCCGTTGCAGATGGGGCTATGCTGGCGCTGAAGATGAGCAAACGGGCATGATGCTTCAGGAAATTGATGGTAGCCTTTTCCGCTGCGATGAATCCCCCGATGGAGGCAAGGGATTTGCTGAAGGTCCCCATGATAAGTTCTGTCCGGTGGGTAAGATTGAAATAAGAGGAAGTGCCCTGTCCCTGCTTTCCCAACACTCCCAGGCCATGGGCGTCATCAACCATTACACTGGCATTATACTTTTCGGCCAGGCGGATTATCTCCGGCAAGTTAGCTATATCGCCCTCCATGCTGAAAACACCGTCCACTACAATCAGCCTCACTCCGCCGCCTTCACAATTTTGCAAAGCTTTTTCCAGGGACTCCATATTGTTGTGACGGAATTTAAGGGTCTTGCCAAAACAAAGCCTGCTGCCTTCTATAATGGAGGCATGATCCAGCTCATCCAATAGGAGGTAATCGTTGCGCCCCAATAAGGCAGGGATGACACCGATATTAACCTGGAAACCGGTGCTGAATACCAAGGCGGCCTCCTTTCCCGTAAAGGCGGCCAGTTGTTCTTCCAACTCGGTATGAATATCCAATGTTCCATTGAGGAAACGGGAGCCGGCGCAACCCGTCCCATATTTATTAATGGCCCGCCTGGCGGCGCTTTTGATCGCGGGATGATTGGTTAATCCGAGATAGCTGTTCGAGCCGAACATCAGCACCGGCTTACCCTCTATCATTACTTTCGTATCCTGGTCCGACTCTATTTCCCGGAAATAGGGATAGATCCCTAAAGACTTCAGTTTTTCGGGAGTATCGTAATTCAGAACTTTCTGCCGTAATAAACTATCTGCCGTTTTAATCGATGAAATATCAGGGTATTGCATTGAGAGGAATTGAAATTTGGTCAAAACTATTTTTTCCGTTGGTAACCTGGCAGCCTATCCATCTTATTAAGTTGGATAAACTATGTTTTCGTAGTTTTTTTAAGAAGTTTCAAAAT
>PLXD01000474.1 GCA_003151295.1 Chitinophagaceae bacterium
AGATCACGACCCCTTTGCCGGCTGCAAGCCCGTCAGCCTTCAGGACGATAGGCAGGGAATGTTGTTGTAAATAGACGACCCCTTCCGCATAATTGCCGGCATTGAACTCACGATAAGCCGCTGTGGGGATCTGATGGCGATCCATAAATTTCTTGGAGAAAGCCTTGCTGCCCTCCAGCAAGGCGCCTTTTGCAGTAGGACCGATAACGGGAATCTCCCGCAAGACGGTATCGGTAGCGAAAAAGTCGACGATGCCTTTTACCAGGGGCTCCTCCGGACCTACGATCACCATTCCGATCTTTTCTTTCAGACAGAATTTTTTGAGCCCGTCGAAATCCGTGGAGGAGAGGTCTACATTGATACCGCATTGCGCAGTGCCTGCATTACCGGGGGCAATAAAGAGTCCGGAGCAAAGAGGACTCTGAATAAGTTTCCATGCCAGAGCATGTTCTCTGCCACCTGAGCCTAACAATAAAATATTCATCAGTAAAAATTTTGTCTCCCTAATCAGTAAGTTGGCAATATAGAATAACCTTCTCGTCCTGCCGCCAGGCGTTTTTGTCATTCCGGACAATAATAGCACCCGGCCCTGAACGATTTTTTCCGATCGATCGATTCCAGGCCCGAAATTCGAAATTCAGGAGCATATTCGGAAAAGAATTTTGAAAATGTAAATACAGGGCCGTGCTTTTTGTATTGGGTTTATCTGTATTTTACGTTATTGATGTTTTCCAAAATGGTATTTACCCATCCTAAAACCAACTAATAAAATGAATCAGCCAATCCCACAAACGAGGCACCCTCGTGGTCTGATGGTACTTTTCTTTACGGAAATGTGGGAGCGATTCGGCTATTACCTGATGGTAGGCATTCTGTTTTTGTATCTGCATGATACGCTGAGTAATGGGGGAAGGGGCATGGACACCAGTCTTGCCGCGGATATAGTTGGGACTTATGTTGCCCTTGTCTATCTCACACCTTTTATCGGCGGTTTGCTTGCAGACAGGTTCATCGGTTACCGGAGGGCGATTTTCATCGGCGGATGCCTGATGGCGCTGGGCTATTTTTTACTGGCTATCCCCCGAAGCGGCTCCCTCTTATATGCGGCCCTCGCCTGTATCATTATCGGAAATGGTTTTTTCAAGCCCAATATCAGCACCCTGCTGGGGAACATGTATAATACGCAAGCGCTGAAACCCAAAAAAGATACAGCTTATAACATCTTTTACATGGGCATCAATATCGGCGCTTTTATATGCAATTTCGTGGCTGCCTACCTGCGCAATAACTATAGCTGGGGATATGCGTTTGCGGCTGCGGGATTCGGGATGGTCCTAGGTATGATCTGGTTTGCCCTGGGCCAGCAACATGTTAAAAAAGTCGATGTGATCAAACCCATGCAAAAAGAGGACATGCCAATTTCCAAGATCGTTTTATATGTTTTCGTCCCGGCGATCATCGCCGGAGCCATCGGCTGGTTTATTCCCGGTAACCTGATCGGTTCCGACTCAAACGATGCATTCGTATTCGCCTGCATCCCTATCATCATCTTCTATTTCAGCATCTGGTATCGTTCGAACCCCTCCGATAAAAGAAGGGTAGGAACCCTGCTGACCCTTTTCGGCGTAGCCATTATTTTCTGGAATATATACAACCAGAATGCTACGTCCCTGACCATCTGGGCGGAGAGTTACACCAACCGTGAAACACCCAAAGCTGCGGAATCACTCTTAAAGCCTTTCGGATTCATGGAGACCGTCAATACGGCAGACAAGGATGTTCCGATACTGGATGAACATTTTAAGGCCCGAACGGATGCCGGAGGTAAAGTGCTGACGCATATGGGCACAGCCCCTTATCTGCAGAACCTGCCCAGAGACCAATGGCCGGCCAAAGGTCAGGATATGAAACTGTTATCGACAGAGATCTATCAATCCATCAATCCGTTCTGGATCATTGTGCTGACCCCGGTGATCGTAGGATTGTTCGGCTGGTTGCGGGCCAGGGGCAGGGAGCCTTCTACGCCGAGCAAATTTGCCTGGGGCACTATTATTGCCGGCCTCTCTTCGCTGATCATGGTCGGAGCCTGCCTCGCGATCAATGTATACCAGCAAAAAGCCTCTTCCTGGTGGCTATTCTCCAGTTACGGCGTATTTACCATCAGCGAGTTGTTCATGAGCCAGGTGGGTCTTTCACTCGTATCCAAAGTAGCCCCCCGAAGACTAACGGCACTGATGATGGGAGGATGGTTACTGACAACTTCGCTGGGCGGCAAGATCGCAGGCATAATGGCTGGTTTTTGGGACCGCTTCGACAATAAGGCCGTATTTTTCGGGATCAGCGCCTTTGCAGCTATCATTGCAGGACTGGCCTTGTTCCCCTTGACAAAAAGATTGAATAAGGTTGTGGTGGAGGCCACGGCTTCCGACGATTAGCGGATAGATAGGATTGACCACATTAATTCATCTTGAAAGGGACGACCATTTCAAAGGTCGGGATATTGACCTCGAAGTTGGTCTTATTGTTGAGGTTTTCCATGGTATAAGTGCCGTACATCTTCCCCATCTCGGTACGGAGATTACAGCCGCTGACGTATTGATACCTTTCACCGGGATTCAACGTGGGTTGAATACCTACTACCCCTTCCCCCTCTACTTCCCGGTAACCCCCGTTGCTGTCGAAAATATGCCAGTGCCGGCGATGGAGCTTGACGGGATGGTTATTGTGGTTCTCGATGGTGATCTTGTAGGCGAACATATATTCACTGGAAAGCGGGTTGGAATAATCCGGTTGATAAAATGTTTCCACACTTACCTCCACGCCTTCTGAGATCTTGTTCGCCATCAAAACAAATTTTTCTAAAATTAATCAAAAACCAAACCTCTTAAAAGTATTGTTTGCAATTTAACAGCTCTCTGCCCTTTCTATCCTAATTTTGCACCAAATTTTCGATTCCCGTCGGAAAAATGTACAAGGTAGCGTGAAATAAGTTTTTCATAGAATAAATTTTTACAATATGAAGGTAGCAGTCGCCAAAGGAGATGGCATCGGTCCCGAGATCATGGATGCCGTACTTAGCATTTTCGATGCAAAAAAGGTCGATTTAACCTATGAATTTGTGGACATGGGTAAATGGGTTTTTGACAAAGGTTTTTCCAATGGGATGACACCGGAAGCCAAGCATTCGATCGAAGAGTTGGGTATCCTGTTCAAAGGCCCGATGGAGACCCCCAAAGGGAAGGGGGTAAAAAGCATCAATGTGACGGCCCGCAAGACCTGGAACACTTATGCCAATAAGCGGGTATTCCAGACGTTACATGGGGTAGATACCGTATTTTCAAAAGCAGGCATTCTGATAGATATTACGATCGTCCGTGAGAATATTGAAGATACCTATGGCGGCATCGAACACATGCTGACGCAGGACGTAGCGCTCAGCCGGCGTTTTATCACACGCCCCGGAAGCGAACAACTGATCCGGTATGCTTTTGAGATGGCGAAGAAGAAAGGGACCCGGCGGATCACCTGCGGCCACAAGGCAAATATTATGAAGCTCACCGATGGCCTGTTCCTGGAATGTTTCCAGGAGATCGCCAAAGAATATCCCGAACTCAAATCGGACGATATCATCGTGGACGACCTGGCCATGCAACTGGTCGTGCGGCCGCAAGAGTTCGACGTGGTGGTACTGACCAACCTGCAGGGAGATATCATTTCGGATCTCTGTGCGGGTCTGGTAGGAGGACTTGGATTTGCACCATCCGCCAATATCGGCGATCATATTGCCATTTTTGAGGCGGTGCATGGTACGGCTCCGAACATCGCCGGCAAGAATATAGCCAACCCCACGGCTTTATTGCTGAGTGGAATCGCCATGCTCCGGCACCTGGGCCTGATGGAGAATGCCGCCATTATTGAAAACGCCCTGCTATACACCCTGGAACAGGGTGTTCATACAGGGGATTTCGGGGATAAGGCCATTCCCGCAAAGAACACCACGCAGTTCGCCGAAGCGATCATCGCCAATTTCGGCAAGATACCGCAGCAGGGCGCAAAGCCACAGTTGCCTAATATGCCGGCCACCCAGACATCCTTCAAGCTGGATCACAACGAGATGATGGTATCGGATGATATGCAAAAGGAATTCATTATCGGGGTGGACCTGTTCATTGAAAGTTCCGGGCAGCCTGAGTATATCGCCAAAAAATGCCAGCGCCACGGAGGCGTTAAATTCAAGCTCGTCAGTATCAGTAACCGCGGGACCCAGGTATGGCCAACGGGGTCGGTCTATACCAACCTCGTGAACCAGTACAACGTACGTTTCGAAAGCATCGACGACTCACCCCTCAACCAGCAGGACGTGCTGGGTCTCTATGTGAGCCTGAGCGGGGATTTCAAGATATGTTCTTCGGAATTGCTGAACAGTTGGGGAAATAAGAAAGCGTATTCGCTGGCGCAGGGACAGTAATAATTATTTAAATGATTGCCGAACTTTAGTAATAGCCGCCGATAGCTAATAGCTATCAACTGTAAACTAACAGCTACAAGCGAAATATTATGTCCCCCAAGCGGCGCGCTGTCCTATTATTTGAATGAGCCGGAGGAGGAAAAGCCTGCGTAAAAAGCCAAGCTATTATTTCGTAATGATGGCAGATCCGCCAAAATCAGGAATAGGAACAAATCCGATCCGTTGTTCAGCACAGAAATCCTCCACGGCTTTCCTGGCCCCTTTGTAGTTGTCATTGTTGAAATCATGTATGAAGATATGTCCGCCTTTCGCCAACTTAGGATAGAAAAATTGAAGTCCGCTGTATATGGGCTCATACAAATCGGCGTCAAGGCTCACAAAAACAAATGTATCGGTGATCTTTTTTGCGGATTCAGGAAAGAAGCCCTTAACAGGGATACATTTTTCCGGGAAGGGCATCTGCTGTAAGACGGATTCAACGGAGGTATTGGAAAAATCCTGCGACCCCGCAGAAAAATTCTGTTCTTTTTCACTTGCGATATCCCGGTTGTCAAATCCTTCAAAGGTGTCAAAAAGATATAATGATCTATCCGGAAAATATTTATTGATATATCTTGCAAATTTCCCTTTATAAACGCCAAGTTCCGCAGCATTTCCCTTCAGATTGTTTTTATTGATCTCGTAGCTTATCAACTCCAGCGTCGAAAGACGTATGTAATCAAAATAATTTGTATCGATTGCCCTCTTACGATGCAGGTATTCCAACGATCCGGCAATAAAAGTATGCTTGTTTTGCAGCGCTTTGCCCAGTAAAAAATTAGCTCCTTTAGCAAAAAACTTAATCATAACTGCAAGTTATTGCAAATTTATCTGATTTGGCGATTCGGGATTCAGTACCTGAACTGAAGATTATCTAAATAGTCGTTTAATAAAGAAACCGAACTTTTCGGTTCGGTTTCTTTACAAATTTTAATGTAAGAATGAAAATAATATTATTCTTGTAACAAATTCAGTTGAGCCACTGCTTTGGCGCAAAAAGCCTTCTTATAGATTCTGATCTCGTCGATCACGCCATTGAACCAATAGGGAAAGTTAGGGTCTAAATGTTTTCCTATGGTAAGCGGTTGATTATTCGCTGTGAAAGCAATCGTTTTCTGTAATTCATCTTTTAGCACTCCATTTATATACAATCTTGATTTCGTACCATCATAAGTATATACCACATTATACCATTGCCCTGTTTGGATCGCGTTCGAATCGGCTAACGCACCAGTAGCCGATCCTAAAGGATTATTGTTACCATATTGCCCCTCAAAATGCTCTCCGTTGGTGTAGGCTGGTGCATTGCAATCGGTAGTATCCGTAAAGCGCATGCAATAAAAGCCGTCGGCATAATCCGGCCAGCCTTTCCCCAGTATTTGATTTGCATGACACGGCCCTGTAAAGAAACCATTTACTTTGACAATTGCCATGATAGTAATGCTATCGGGATTAAGCGATGCGCTATTGCTCACTTGCATATAACTGGTAGAACCATCGAATAAATAGGCGTTATTGGGATTGCCAAAACGATCGGCTGTTTTAGTAGCATTGCTGAAAACAATATTGTTATAATTTCCACTGCTGTCATTCAAATTTCCACCGTTAAAGTTATAATAGGCGATTAACCCATCATTTAAATTATAGCAGCCAACAGTATCCGTAACGACTACAGTATCCTTAATCGTTACCGTATCCTTAACGATCATCGTTGTGGTGTCATGTACGGTCGTCTTCTTCGTGCAGGAGCTGAATTGGGAGCTAAACGAAAACAGGAGAAAGAATGATAGGCAAACGCCAAAAAAAAATGTAAGAATTTCATTAATAGGGGGTTTAGAGGTAAATAAAATCACTAATATAACGACAAAGTATATGCTACGTTCAGGGCTTTAACGGCACAAAATATCAAAAATTAACGCTCTTTTCAAACTAATAGCATTTATTTTCTGGAAATTTAATCTCAGTAGAAGGAGATGATACGTAGTAATGCCATCCGGAAAACATATATAATAAGAGGAAGATTACTTATGTAGAATATTCTTTGGAAAGAATGATCAGGATCAATACGACCAATAAAACAAAAATAAATAAACTCGTAAAATGAACGGACTTGTATAGCCGCTCCTTATCTTCTTTTTCCGCCATCCTGGCCCGCACATATAGTACAAAGCTGACCACCGATACGATGGCGCTGATCACGGCGAGGAAGGCAAGGCAACCGAAAATCAAATCATATAATTTTAGTCGACAGGTATGCGTTCTTTTTGAACCATTGCAGCAACTTTTCCCGCTGGTCTCCCTGGATGATGATGATCCCCTCTTTGACCGACCCGCCGGTGCCGCAAAAAGATTTGAGCTTCTTACCGAGGTCTTCCAGATCCCCGTCCGTCCCCTGGAAACCCTCCACCAGGGTAACGGCTTTTCCGGCCCTCTGCCGGGTATCCAACCTCAGTTTTAGCTTTTGCTTTCCCGGGGCAAGGGTGTCCTGGCCAGGAGCGGGATCTTCCC
>PLXD01000372.1 GCA_003151295.1 Chitinophagaceae bacterium
ACGGCAGAAGCAGGAATTCCTGCGTAATGTTCATACGATCACCCACCAGGTCTGCGGGACCGAACTGATGGCATTCCTGCTGGAATGTATAGAGATCCGGCGGTTATGGCCCTTGTATAACCGCAGTCTTAAAAGATTCGAACAGACCTACGGGTTATATGTCTTCGAGGACCGCAATGGTTATTCGAGGCTGGCCATAGAAAAAAGAAAAAAACAGCTTCAACCCCTGTACAGTTTTTCCTTGCTGGTGGAAGGACAGCGTCTCATGTGGAAGTTGATCCGGGACTGGAAGCTCTGCCCTAAATTATGCTTCCTCCAAACTGACGACGGGCCCTGCGAAGGGATCCGGGAGGAATATTGCACGGGCGCGTGCAACCGCCAGGAACCTGCTGATGAATATAATCAACGGGTTTCTTCGGCTATCCACTGGCTGGCGGGCAGCCTTCCGACTTTTTCGGTATTCGATGAAGGAAGGCATCCGCAGGAAAGAAGCTGTATCCTCGTGGAAAAGGGAAGGTTCTATGGAATGGGGTATTTCCCTGCGGGCCAGGGCAACCCTTCAGCCGGGGAATTGAAAACTTATCTGACCCCCTACCCGGAGAATGATTATATGCGTAGCCTGGTATATCAGCATGTGGAAAAATGGCCCTATAAAAAAACCGATCTCAGTTTCGTAAACGGATAATTTTTTAGATATTAGCGACTTATGAAAATACCCATAGCTTTATTCTTTACGCTGTCTCTATCCTCTTGCCTTTTTTCCTGCCAGACCCCTTCTGCCAACGACCCCGGCCACGATAGCGGTGCCTCTTCGGACAAATCCGCGGCAGGAGTCTCCAGAGCCCGCAATCCGGAATTCAGGAAAATCGTGAAAAAAGAAGCCGTGGCCACCTATCGGGAAAAAACGGACAACCCGCTGAACGACTGGTATTTCACCGTAGAACTATACGAGACGCCTAAGACCCTGCAATATTTGCTAACCATGCAATTCGAAGAGGTAAAAGGCCAGGATACCCTGGAATTACCGGATTTCGGCACTCCCCCCAAACCCGTGCTGCAAAAAGGCAAGGATAAATACTCCTGCATCATCGGTTTCCTGGACAACAATAATAAATTCATGGACTATAAGCTGGTCTATGTAAAAGACGGAAATAACCTGAAACTTACTACCCTTAAGCATTATAGTGTATCAGGGGAGGGGCAATAAGCTGAAAGCACAAACTGCTGCTATTCGCACAAAGCTGCTGCTACTCCTTTACCAATTCTTCAAGTCTGCACACGAACTCATACCGGGGTATCATCCGCGCCCCAAGGCTTTCAAGGTGTTCCGTATAGACCTGGCAGTCGATCAGTTCCACGCCCTCCGATTGTAACAGGCGTACATAGCTGATAAATGCATATTTACTGGCATTGCTTATCTTGCTGAACATGCTCTCGCCGAAGAAGACTTTTCCCATCCTGATCCCATAGAGGCCGCCCAGCAGTTCCCCATTCAGCCAGGCTTCGGCGCTATGCGCATAGCCCAGCTCATGCAGGCGGCTATATGCGTTCTTTACATCATCCGATATCCAGGTGCTTTCCTGGTCTTTGCGTGTAATCGTCTTACAGTTATTGATGACTTCCCGGAAAGCGGTATTGACCTTGAATGTGAAGGTGTTTTTCTTTATCGTTTGCTGCATACTCTTACTCACTTTCAGCTCCCGGGGAAATAGCACGAACCGGGGATCGGGGCACCACCACAAAATATTCCGGCCCTCGTACCAGGGGAAAATACCACTCCGGTAAGCCAGCAACAGCCTCTCCATGGAAAGGTCGCCTCCGAAGGCCAGCAATCCATCCGGCTCTGCCAGGTTTACCGGCGGGAAAATAAGGTCACTATTTAAAGCGAATAGGGGCATAAAGAAATTAAGGATGATCCCCGTTCAGGTTCCCGATAGTATTTCTATGGTCGCGCCGATACCCCGGTCGGTGATGGCATCGCAAAGGGGTTTTAATTCTTCGTATGAGCCGACCTTAACGGCATATTTCCCCTTGGAATGGATAATCATGGCACATTGTTCGGCTTGCTCAACGGATTGTTCGCATACTTTCACCAGGGTTTCGATCACCCATTCAAAAGTATTCACTTCGTCGTTCCAGACAACCAGGCTACAAGGCTCATTCCCGGCAGTGAGAATATCCGTATCCTTCTCTTCCACTTCGATCGTGCGTGGATTGTTTAACATGAGCACCATTAGATCCCTTTTTGACAAAATTAAGTATTATAACAGCGCTTGCAACAGAACAGGAACATTTTACCGGAAATCCGTAACTTACCCGTCATATTAAATAAATGTTTTATAAATAATTTATGACGCCGGAAAGAGAAGACAGGATCGTAAGGGTACTGGAAAAAAGACAGGACAATATCACCGTAGTTTTGGAAAACGTATTCGACCCGCATAATATCTCCGCGGTGATGCGCACCTGTGACGCAGTCGGTGTCCAGGAAATATATGTGCTTAATTCACGGATAGCACCTCATAAAAGATGGGGCGCCAAAAGCAGCAGCAGCGCCGACAAATGGCTCACCATCCATCAATATACGGATGCAGTTGCCTGTTTCGGGGATCTGCGGAAAAAATACGACCGGATCCTCACCACTCATCTGAGCAGCGATGCGATCTCTCTCCATGCCATCGATTTCGCGGACCGCATTGCGCTGGTCTTTGGCAATGAGCATAGCGGGGTCAGCGAAGAAATAAGGGCCCTGGCCGATGGCAATTTCATCATTCCCCAGGTTGGCATCATCAAATCCCTGAATATTTCGGTGGCCTGCGCCGTCACCCTCTATGAAGCCTTCCGGCAGAAGACGATCGTGGGTCATTACGCGCAGCGGCAATTATCAGAAAAAGGCTATAACGAACTGTTATCCAAATGGAGCAGGGGGGCATGGGATATGCCCGAACCCTCGGCAATGGATAGGATGGATCCCGAATGAGACAGGACGGGAAGCCCTGTCCTATGCTTTTTCCAGGGCAGCTGCTTCGGCAGCGAGCCGCTCCCCGGCTATTACCCGGAGATGATGGATGCTCACGTTCAATTCATACCCGATCAGCAGGACCAGGGAATTGAAATAGACCAGTAACATCAGGATCATGATCGTCCCGATCGAGCCATAGATCTTATTGTAATTCCCGAATTTATTCACCCAGGATGAGAACAG
>PLXD01000471.1 GCA_003151295.1 Chitinophagaceae bacterium
AACGCGGCGATTGGTGGAAATGGAAGATCGATCCTCTGGTGATAGACGCCGTAATGATCTATGCGCAGAAAGGGCATGGACGTCGGAGCAACCTGTATACCGATTATACCTTCGCCGTTAAGGATGGCGATAAGCTGGTAAGTTTTGCCAAAGCCTATTCGGGATTGACGGATAAAGAACTCGGTGAAGTGGACCATTTTGTAAAAAACAATTCCCTCGAAAAGTTCGGGCCGGTCAGGACGGTCCTGGCCGAGTTGGTATTCGAGATCGCCTTTGAAGGCATTGCCGCTTCTGCGCGGCATAAATCGGGCGTGGCCCTGCGATTCCCCCGGATCAACCGCTGGCGGAAAGATAAAAAACCGGACGAGATCAATACCCTGGAGGACCTTCAGAAAATGCTGAAGCTCTATGGGAAATAATGGAATGGCAACGCGAAAGCTTTATTTTAATATAGATACCAATGCCTCGCACAGTGCCTTTATCTCTTCTTCGGTATTATAATAGTGTATGGAAGCCCTGACAACGCTGGTAAGATGGTTTTTATTCATATAGATCATTGTTGAGCTGGCTACACCAACGGATACATTAATTTGTTTTGCCGCCAGCTTACTTTTTACCGAGGGACTATCTATTCCATTCACCGAAAAGGTTACAATTCCACATTTTTGATCCCCCATGTCATGAACGGTTATTCTATCAATTCCTTCCAGTTGCCCGCGCATCAGGCCGGCTAATTCCTGTACACGCTTCCATATCCTGTCTACCCCAATATGTAAGGCATATTCAATAGCTTTTCCCAGACCCAGGCTAAGCGCGCGGTTCTTTTCATACAATTCAAACCGCCGGCCATCGCTCCTGATTTTGTAAGTATCCCTGCTAATCAATTTCGCGGTAAAACCATCCATAAACAGGACCTTCAATTGATCCTGTACCTCTTTCCTTACATACAAAAAACCCGTTCCCCTCGGTGCCCGCAAAAATTTGCGGCCGTTTACCGACAGCATATCGCAGTCGATTCCCTTCACGTCTATCGGCACTTGCCCGATGGATTGACAGGCATCGACCAGGTATAAAACAGGGTGCTTCCGGGCTATTTTGCCTATTTCAACAATCGGGATCAACCCTCCTCCACTCGAAGGAATATGAGTAACAGCGATCAATTTGGTTTGGAGCGTAATAGCCTCTTCCAATGCCGATAGGGAAAAGTTGCCATGCTCATCATTCGCTATTACCTTGATTTCTATACCATGCGTTTTTTGAGCGTTCAACAATCCCAATAAATTGGTTACATACTCGAATTCCGAGGTAATGATCACATCACCCTTTTTAAAGGTAATTCCGTTGAATGCCAGCCCCCAGGCAATGCTTGCATTTTCTGTAATGGCAACCTCGTCCCGATCGGCATTGATCAACCTGGCAATCTGGTCATAGGTGTTTTCCAATGATTCCTTATACTTACATTCGGTCTCATATCCACCATAAATTGCCTCTTCCTGTAAATACTCAATAATCGTTTCAACCACCACATCCGGTGGCAGGGAAGCGCCCGCATTATTAAAGTGTATCCGCCCTGCTGTTCCTTTGGTCTCAGCCCTTAATTGTCGTATTTCCTGTTCGCTGAAGGGTGTTATTTCCATGGTAATTATTTGAAGCAAAGTAAAAACTTATATAAATAGCAAAACAGATCCAGAATTGCTAATTTTGACCAGTACAGATTATATGAATAGATTAGATATATGAAAAAATTAGTCGACATCGCCGATAATGATTTTTTATATGCTCAAATTGCAGCGCGCATTCAAAATCAGATTAAGGAGAACCTGTTAAAATCCGGCGACAAGCTGCCATCTGTAAGGGCATTAAGCCACGAACAAGGTATTAGCATCAGCACAGCTTACAAGGCTTATGTAGAACTGGAGAACATGGGAATGATTGAGGCAAGACCAAAATCAGGTTACTACGTTCGGTTTTTGCCGGCACGATTTACAAAAACACCCGAAAGTAAACCTCCGCTAAAAAAGCTTGAACAAGCCAGTGTGGCGGAAATGATAGCCATGGTTTACCAGACCATGTCGGAAGAAGGTGTCTTGCGCTTATCGCTCGCGGCCCCGCCATTAAGCTTAATACCGCTGGCAAAGCTCAGTAAATCCATGGTTGAGGCCATTCGTAAAAGCCCGTCGGGCAATTGTAATTATGAAAATGTACAGGGGAATGTTTCCCTTCGTAAACAGGTAGCTAAATACGCTTTTAACTGGGGCGGCCACATTACAGAAGATGAGGTGGTGACGACGCAGGGCTGCATGGAGGCCCTGGTATTTTGTCTCAGGGCGGTTACCAGGCCGGGCGATACTGTTGCCATCGAAAGCCCCACCTATTTCGGCATATTTAATGTAATGTTAAGTCTGGACTTAAAGGTGTTGGAAATACCCGTTAATCCGGATACTGGCATCGATATTGAATACTTAGCGCAGGCTATGGATAAAATGAAACTCGCAGCCTGCCTTTTTGTACCCAATTTTAGTAATCCCGTGGGTAGCTGTATGCCCGATGAACGCAAGCAACAGTTGGTTGCTTTATTAACCAGGAGACAGATCCCCCTGATAGAAGATGATATTTACGGAGAAATTTATTTTGGTAAAAGCCGTCCGCGCACTTGTAAAAGCTTCGATAGCGAAGGCTGGGTAATGTTATGTTCCTCGGTTTCGA
>PLXD01000034.1 GCA_003151295.1 Chitinophagaceae bacterium
AAAATCCTATGGCCCGAGATCACCGGATTGCGTCCTGATCATGGCGAGGTGCTCTTTTTTCTGCGCGCCAACAAGCAGGAACTGGGCATTTGGCTCGATGCCGATCAGATGAACCCGTTTCTGCTGGCCGCTATTGCAGAATGGGGCAAACACAACAAGGACGTCGCGCGCAAATCAGCGTTCGACTATGGCACTACTGAACCAGCTGTAGGCTGGATATGGCTTATCTTGTCGCTGGCTTTTCCGGGAATGATCGCGCTCACGCTGCTGACCGATGGCTACCACGAACTGGCGTGCAACCAACTTTTCGAGCATGCCAGCATTGCACCCGTGAAAATTCTAAAGATAAAGAAAAACCGCCGCGGTAATTTCATCTGGACCATGGCCTTTGATACTGCTGCTGGCGAAAAAATGACCGGAACGCGCGAAGCGCCGCAAGCCGGTCCCGAAGGCCTTCCGGCCGGTTCAACCAAAGAAGCTCTAAACACCGTCACGGTCATCTACGCTGCCGAACGGCCGAACTGCTGGGACTTGAGTACAAAACAAGGTGAAGCGTCACCGAATCGCAACCAGCGGCATTTCATCGTGCTGATGGACCTTTGTTTTGGCTGGCTGTTTGCGGTAACTGCGGCTATTACCGTCGCGTTCAGTGTTGCCCGCCTGGTGCGCAAGCACCCTTACCGTGAAACGGTTCGGGTTGCCGGCGAAAAAATTTAGCCGGCGCAGTCCGCGCTGGCGCCCCACTTGCACAAGTCCGTGGGATGAATCGCGCAACTTCAAAAGACGCAAAGAATCAATCACCGCCGGCAGCCAGTGAGTTGCGCATAGTCACGCCGTCATTGGGATTAACCTCGGCAGAAGCCCGGGCACGTTTAATCCAATACGGAGCCAACGCCCTCGAGGAAAAAAAGCAAAACATACTTCGTATCCTTCTCGCCTACTTCTGGGGCCCCATTCCCTGGATGATCGAAGCCGCGGCGGTCATGGCACTGCTGGTGCGGGACTGGGGCGACTTCGCCATCATCACCCTGCTGCTCGTGTTTAACGCCGGCCTAGGATTCTGGGAAGAGCACGCAGCAGCAGATGCGCTCGAGGCACTCAAAAACGCCCTGGCCCTGCGCGCGCGTGCGCTGCGCGACGGCACCTGGGCCGAGGTGAATGCCCGGGACCTGGTGCCAGGCGACGTGATCAGCCTTTATCTGGGCGACGTCGTTCCCGCCGACTGCAAACTACTCAAAGGCGACTATCTCAGCGTTGATCAGTCGGCGCTGACCGGCGAGTCACTGCCGGTGAGCAAGACACCGGGCAACGTGGCCTACTCCGGCTCTATCATCAGACAGGGTGAAATGACCGCGGTTGTGACCAGCACGGGGGCCAATACTTTCTTTGGTCGCACCGCAAGTCTGGTGGCCGGCGCAGGGGCGGTGTCGCATTTTCAAAAAACGGTAACGACTATTGGCGACACCTTGATCATAATGGCCCTGGTACTTGCCGCGGTGCTCGTCGCCGATCGACTGTATGTCATGCGCGATCATTTCGACCGTACCGGCCTGCTCAGACTTGCCGAGCTGGTGCTGATCTTGCTCGTGGCCTCGGTTCCAGTGGCCATGCCCGCTGTGCTGTCGGTGACCATGGCGCTGGGCGCCCGCAAACTGGCTCAGAAAAAAGCGATCGTTTCGCGCCTGGAGTCCATAGAGGAGCTAGCTGGAATCGACATTCTCTGCTCGGACAAAACCGGTACACTCACGCAAAATAAACTGACGCTGGGTCAGGTGCTACCTTGGCATGGCATCGATACCCAGACGCTGCTGCTCATGGGGGCCCTGGCTTCGCATACTGCTGACAACGACCCGATTGACCTGGCGGTAATTGCAGGGCTCACGGGCAACTTGTATTCCACGTTTCTCAAGAGCTACCAGGTGGACAAGTACGTTCCCTTTGATCCGGTAAGCAAGCGCAGCGAAGCCACGATCACCGATTCGAACGGCAAAGCCTGGCGTGTCACCAAAGGTGCACCCCAAGTAGTCATGAATCTGGCCGGGCTGTCTCCCACCGATCGTTCGACTGCGGAGCAAACGGTGAACAAGCTGGCGCAATCAGGCCACCGCACCTTGGCCGTGGCTCGGGCCTGTGGTGATGAACCTTGGGAGTTTCTGGGAATTCTGCCCCTGTCTGATCCACCGCGTTTTGATTCAAAGGAGACCATCGCTCGTGCTTTCGCCTATGGCGTCAAGGTGAAGATGGTCACCGGCGACAACGAGGCAATTGCGCGGGAAATTTCCACTGAACTCGGCATCGGATGCAATATTCTGCCCGCAACCGAACTTTTCCCGGGCAATATCGGCACTGGCCAGATTCCACCCGATGCCACAGCTCGCATTGAGCGCGCTGATGGATTTGCCGAGGTATTTCCCGAGCATAAGTTTGCCATCGTGAAAATTTTGCAGAAGGCCGGACACATCGTGGGCATGACTGGCGACGGCGTCAATGATGCGCCGGCACTGAAACAGGCCGATGTGGGAATTGCCGTATCCGGCGCTACAGCGGCTGCACGGGCCGCAGCGGCATTGATTTTAACGTCACCAGGCTTGTCCGTAATCATCGATGGAATCTCGGAAGCGCGGCGCATTTTTGAGCGCATGATGAGCTACGTGCTCTACCGCATAGCCATGACCATAGACATTATGGCGTTCGTCGTACTGGCTTCGGTTGCATATGGATTTTTTCCTCTCACTCCCATCATGATCATCGCACTGGCGCTGCTTGACGACATTCCGATCATGACAATCGCCTTTGACAACGCCGATATTGCGCCCAAGCCCGTCCATTGGCAGCTGCATCAAGTGCTGTTTGTTTCAGGAATTCTTGGCCTGCTGGCCGTAGTCCAGAGCTTCGCCCTGCTTTATGTGGGCAGCACCATTTACCAGCTGGATCGTCCGCAGCTGCAGACGATGATGTTTCTGCAGCTTGTCGCGGGCGGGCATCTGATGTTGTTTTTGACCCGTGCTCGAGGGCCGTTTTGGAAATCGCCCCATCCGAACGTGCTGCTGTTCACGGCAATCTGCGCCACTCAGATTTTTGCCATACTCATGTGCGGCCTGGGTTGGCTGGTACCAGCACTGTCCTGGAAAATCATTGGGTGGGTCTGGATCTATAATCTCGCCTGGATGCTGATCCAGGACGTCGTAAAACTGGGCCTATATCACCACCAAAAGGAAAACTCTGATGCCAGATTACGCTGAAGAAATGTTGGTCAAGCCCGGAGCGAGAGTCAAACTGAAAGAATTCGATGCCGGCTTCCACGGTAAACACGAGTCGCACGAAAAAGCGCTGCCGGTAATTCAGGCTCATATGCAGAAGATGGATCAGCTGCAGTATCTGCTGTATGCCGAAAAAAAGCACAGCCTGCTTATCGTGCTGCAAGGCCTGGACGCCGCGGGCAAAGACGGCGTCATCAGACATTTGATGACGGGCATGAACCCTGAAGGCTGCCGTGTCGCGGGCTTCAAGCAGCCTACCCCAATTGAGTCCGAGCACGACTTCCTGTGGCGCATACATCCGCACGTACCGGCCACCGGCATGGTGGCCATTTTCAATCGATCGCATTATGAAGACGTGCTGGTCGTGCGCGTTCACGACCTGGTGCCTGAAAAGGAGTGGTCCAGACACTACGACCTGATTAACGACTTCGAGCGCCTGCTGGCGGTGGAGAACAACACGACTATTCTCAAATTCTTCCTGAATATTTCCAAGGAAGAGCAGCTTGAGCGGTTCAAATGCCGCCTGGACGACCCCACCCGCCAATGGAAAATCAGCGAATCCGACTATCAGGAACGCGGCTATTGGGACCAATACATGAAAGCTTTTGAGGATGTTTTACACAAGACCAGCACCGAGCTTGCTCCGTGGTTCGTGATTCCCTCGAACCACAAGTGGTTCCGCGATCTGGCCGTGTCCCAGATCATTACCAGTCGCATGGAAGCCTTGCAGATGAAGAGTCCCAAACCGACGGTCGACCTGGCCGACATTCGCCGTAAATATTTGAAGGCCGCAGCCTAAAAAAAAACCGGTTTCGGAGAGTTCCCCGAAACCGGTCTTTATAGAAAAACTGAGAACGAAGCCTATTTCAAGTGCTTGTTAACAAGCTTGGTCATCTCGAACATCGAGACCGTCTTCTGACCCTTGAAAACATCCTTCAACGCGGCATCGGCGTTGATCATCGTGCGCTTCACTTTGTCCTGAAGCTTGTGCTTCTTGATGTATTCCCAAAGTTTCTTCACGACCTGAGTGCGCGGCAACGGCTTGCTGCCAACAACCAGCGCGAGCATCGCGGATGGCGTCATCGGCTTCATGAAAGCCGCGCTCGGTTTACGCTTCGTCTTTTTCTTAGCTGCTTTTTTCTTAGCTGCTTTTTTTGCTGTTGCCATTTTTTTGAATTTAAATTGGTTAGTAAATCAATTTACAACAGTAAAAATAAAAACTTATTGGAAACAACCAAAAATTTTTTTTGATTTCTTCCAATTTTTTTTTACGCGCCTACTGTTGCAGCATTGACACTAATGGAGGTTTTATCTCCTTTTCCCTTCTTAAATTCAACCAATCCATCGGTGAGTGCGAACAAAGTAAAATCTTTTCCGACGCCTACATTCTTGCCGGGATGATATACCGTACCGCGTTGGCGAACGATAATATTTCCTGCGATGGCGGGTTGACCGCCATAGATCTTTACTCCGAGGCGCTTACTTTGTGAGTCGCGGCCGTTCTTTACACTACCTTCCCCTTTTTTGTGTGCCATATTTTAAAAGTTGTAGTTGCTGATTTTTGGTTTCTAATTTTGCCGGATATCAGTTAGCTATTCTTATTCTTACCGGTTGACAGCTTCATGATGTCCGTTGATAACTGCTTTAAACGATTTCGCTGATCCTGATCTTTGTGTAGTGGGTGCGATGACCGTGTTTCTTGCGGAAGCCCTTCCTTCTTTTCATTTTGAAGGCGATCACCTTATCTCCCTGCACCTGGCCGAGGATCTCAGCCTTGATGGTGGCTTTAACATCCTTGCCTATCGACAACTTTCCATCGGTATCGACCAACAGGACTTCTGCGAACTCTAGCTTATCTCCGGCATTTCCTGCTACATGAGGAACGTACAATGTCTGGTCTTTCTTGACCTTAAACTGCTGACCGGCTATTTTTACTACTGCGAACATAAATATTCAATATTAGGGCTGCAAAGGTAGGGAGAATTGACGAAAAAAGGAAAGAATAAAAGAAAAAATCGGGTCCGGCGCGTAAAAATAAGGAACTGCTCCTTAAAAACGCTCAAAATCACTGGAAAACACCCGGGGAATTACCTTTTAAATTAATATCATTTATGGATAACTCACTGGCAATTGGGCATTTTTCACGTAGGTTTGCCCGCGGGAAAGGATCCCCATATGAGATAAATCATCCATCCATGAAGTTGAAATCGTTTTTAGCAAGGCCCTTTGCTTCATATATATATAGGTCTATACGGAAAGGAATGACGACGGCGATTGAAGACCAGGAGGCCCTGTTCAGGGAACTCCTCAAGACGGGCAGTAAGACTGTCTTCGGGCTGGAGCATCATCTGGGGGAGGTAAAAAATTATGAGGAGTTTGTACAGGCGGTGCCGGTCAGGGATTATGAGCAGTTCCGGAAGTATATCGACCAGATCAAGGAAGGCAAGCATAATGTATTGTGGCAGGGTCAGCCGATCTACCTGGCGAAGACCTCGGGCACTACCAGCGGCGTTAAATATATTCCGATCACGAAGGATTCGATCCCTAACCATATTAATTCGGCACGCAATGCGTTATTATGTTATATGGCGGAGACGGGGAATACGGCTTTTACGAATGGCAAGATGATCTTTTTATCCGGATCCCCGGAGTTGGAGCGGGTAGGGGGAATTCCGACGGGCAGGCTTAGCGGTATCGTGAATCATCATATCCCCAGGTATCTTCGGACCAACCAACTGCCTTCCTACGAGACCAATTGCATAGAGGATTGGGAGACGAAACTTGATAAGATTGTAGAGGAGACCGTTGGGCAGGATATGTCCCTTATCAGCGGTATCCCGCCATGGGTACAGATGTATTTCGACCGGCTGAACCAGTTGAAAGGCAAAACCATTAAAGAGATCTTTCCTTCGTTTTCCGTGCTGGTGCATGGGGGCGTCAATTTCGAACCCTATAAGGCAAAATTGCTCGAAAGCATTGGTGGAAAGATCGATACGATCGAGACTTTTCCCGCGTCGGAAGGCTTTTTCGCTTTCCAGGATTCCCGCCAGGCGGAAGGATTGTTGCTGAACACGAACAGCGGTATTTTCTATGAATTCATCCCGGCGCAGGAGATATTCAACGAGAAGCCCACCCGCCTCAGCCTGAAGGATGTGAAGGCCGGCGAGAACTATGCCCTGGTCGTGAACAGCAATGCGGGTTTATGGGGATATAATATCGGCGACACGGTGAGGTTCCTTTCCGTCAATCCCTACCGGCTGGTAGTGACAGGGAGGATCAAGCATTTTATTTCAGCCTTCGGCGAGCACGTGATCGGGGAGGAAGTGGAATACAGCCTTATGAAGGCGGCCATGGAGAATGGCCTGCAGATCACCGAATTCACGGTGGCTCCGATGATCGGGCAGGGTAATGGCAGGTCGTATCATGAATGGTTTGTCGAGTTCGGAGACAAACCGGCCGATATGCTGGAATTCGCCATTAAGGTGGACCGGAATCTTCGATCCAAAAACATTTATTACGACGATCTGATCACCGGAAATATCCTCCAGCCGCTGAAGATCCGCCCGATGAAAAAGAATGGGTTTATCGACTACATGAAATCCGTCGGGAAGCTGGGCGGTCAGAATAAAGTGCCAAGGTTGAGCAACGATCGCAAGTTGGCGGAGGAATTGGAAAAATATACAGACTAACTACAAACCTTCTATAACCGACCATGTTAAAAGGATCATCCAGGAAGCGTATCGCTTTATTCGGCTCTACCGGTTCTATCGGGAAGCAGGCGTTGGAAGTCATCGACGCCAATCCCACGCTGTTCAGCGTGGAGATACTGACAGCACAGAATAATGATGAACTGCTGGTGAAACAGGCCCGGCAATATAAGCCCGATATCGTAGTGATCGGGGATGAGCGGAAATATGGAAAGGTCAAAGAGGCGCTGGCTTCCGTGCCCATCAAAGTATTCGCCGGCGAAAAAGCCCTTGAAGAGGTGGCGGCTATGGATAATTATGATATGATGCTTGCCGCTATCGTCGGTTTTGCAGGTCTTCGCCCGACTCTGAAGGCCGTGGAGAGCGGTAAGGCGATTGCCCTTGCCAATAAGGAGACCCTGGTGGTGGCCGGGGATATCGTGATGCAGCGCGCTGTGGATAAAAAGGTCCCCATCATACCCGTCGATTCCGAGCATTCGGCCATTTTTCAATGCCTGGTCGGAGAGGGCAGAAACCCGATCGAGAAAGTTGTCCTTACAGCTTCGGGCGGCCCCTTTCTCGGCAAGAAGCCGAATTTTCTCGTGAATGTAAAAAGGGATCACGCGCTCCAGCATCCGAACTGGAATATGGGCGCCAAGATCACCATCGACTCGGCGACGCTGATGAATAAGGGCCTGGAGATGATCGAAGCGAAATGGCTGTTCAACCTGCAACCCGAGCAGGTGCAGGTCGTGATCCATCCCCAGAGTATCATCCATAGCATGATCCTGTTTCAGGATGGCAGCATCAAGTCACAGATGGGGCTGCCGGACATGAAACTACCCATACAATATGCAATGAGCTTTCCGTTCCGGATTGCAAGTGATTTTCCCCGTTACGATTTCAAGAAACCTGCCACCCTGAGTTTTGAAGAGCCCGATTTGAAGACTTTTCGCAACCTGGTGCTGGCTACCGATGCCTTGTTTAAAGGGGGGAACCTCCCCTGCGTATTGAATGCCGCCAATGAGATCGCGGTATTCGCGTTCCTGCGTAACCGAATTGGGTTCCTGGATATGACGGACCTGATAGAGCGCACCATGCAGCATGTGCCTTTCATCAAATCGCCTACACTTGAAGAATATTTTGAAAGCGATGGGGAGGCCCGTAATTTTGCGGCATCGCTGATAAAGCTTTAGCAATTAAAATTTAGAAATCTTACAAATGGTACCTTTAGCAGTTAATTGGGTAAATATTGGTATAAAAGCATCCCAACTGATCTTGTCCCTTTCTATATTGATCGTCATGCATGAATTCGGTCATTTCCTGCCCGCCAAATTATTCGGGTGCAGGATCGAAAAATTCTTTTTGTTTTTCGATCCCTGGTTTGCCCTGTTTAAAAAGAAGATCGGCGATACGGTGTATGGACTTGGATGGCTGCCATTGGGCGGCTATGTCAAAATTTCCGGGATGATCGATGAAAGCATGGATACGGCACAATTGAATGAGCCTGCCCAGCCATGGGAGTTCCGCAGCAAGCCCGCCTGGCAAAGATTGATCGTGATGGTCGGGGGCGTAACGGTGAATATCATACTGAGCTTTTTTATCTTTGCTATGATCCTGTGGAAATGGGGCGAGGAATACCTGCCTGCAAAGAATCTGAAATATGGCGTATATGTAGACAGCGTCGGCCAGAAAATAGGGTTGCGCAACGGAGATAAGATCCTGACTTTAAACGGTAAAGAATTAGATAATTTTGACAGGCTTTCCAGCCTGATCATTTTGGAAGAAGCCAAAACGATCGGGATCGAACGTGACGGTCAGCAGATGGAGCTTCCGATCCCTACGGGCACGATACGGGGCATATTAAAAAGAAAGGGTGATCCTGTCGCCTTACCGCAATATCCGCTGGTCGTGGATTCTGTGGATCAAAAGTCGGCAAGATTCGAATCGGGTAGTTTACAAAAGGGCGATCAGATCATCGGATTGAACGGGGTGACCGTGAATTCCTTTTATCAGTTCCACGAAATGATAGCACCCCATAAGAAGGAAATATTGGACCTGGCCGTACTTCGTGGCACCGATACGGTGCATATCAGGGCTTATACGAACGAGAAGAGCCAGGTGGGGTTCTTACCGGCCCCGGAATCCAGGTTCCTGACCTATACCCGAAGAGAATATGGTTTCTTTGAATCCTTCCCTGCAGGTATTAAAAAAGGATGGAATACACTGGTAATGAATGTCACCAATCTGAAACTCATCTTCACATCTCCGGAGGTGAAGGCGAGCGAATCGGTAGGAAGTTTCATAACCATCGGGAATATGTTCGGGGATCATTGGGATTGGGGGCATTTCTGGTCTATGACGGCCTTGCTTAGCGTTGTATTGGCTTTTATGAATATTTTGCCGATTCCCGCCCTGGATGGAGGGCATGTTCTGTTCATCCTCTATGAAATGATCACCGGCCGCAAGCCCGGCGACAAATTCATGGAATATGCGCAGATAGTGGGGATGGTAATGATCTTCGCCTTGATGATCTACGCGGTGGGTTTGGATGTCTTCCGGTTGTTCAAATAAGGAGATCGATCGTGTGTCTTAGGGTTTTGGCAAGACCCGGGTTGGTCCGGCGTCAAATTTTTTGTACTTTTGCAAATGATTCCATACGGCCAGTCATTACGGAGAGATCCGGGGTTTCCGGCCGTTTTTGGGGGTGCCTGGTTTTGACAGCATAGATCTTTG
>PLXD01000387.1 GCA_003151295.1 Chitinophagaceae bacterium
TCGGCCAAGGCATCGAATTCGACTACTGCTGCGTACACGCGAGCTTGGCCATCAGAGAGTGCGGGTATGAGGCCATTATGGTGAATTGTAATCCCGAGACGGTCTCTACAGACTTCGATATCGCCGACAAACTGTATTTCGAACCGGTTTATTGGGAGCATCTCTGGGAGATCATCGAACATGAGAAACCAGCCGGCGTAATCGTCCAGCTGGGAGGTCAGACCGCCCTGAAGCTGGCGGAACGTCTCCATAAAAAGGGGATCCCCATCATCGGCACCTCTTACGACAGCATGGATATCGCCGAAGACAGGGGCCGTTTCAGCGATATGCTGAAGGAACTCAGCATCCCTTATCCCGATTATGGTACGGCCTGGGACGTCGACGATGCTATCCAGGTGGCCAACAAGGTAGGTTACCCGGTACTCGTCCGTCCCAGTTATGTATTGGGCGGCCAGCGCATGCGTATCGTGATCAATGACGAAGAAGTGGAAAAGGCCGTGGTAAGCCTGCTGAAGCATTTACCCGGGAATAAGATACTGATCGACCATTTCCTCGACCGATGCCAGGAGGCGGAAGTGGACGCCATTTTTGACGGAGAGAACTTCCATGTCATGGGCGTGATGGAACACATCGAACCGGCGGGCATTCACAGTGGTGATAGCCATGCGGTATTGCCCGTTTTCAATCTTACGCCGCTGGTGGTGACTACGATGGAACATTACGCCGAAAAGATCGCGCGGGCCCTCAATATAAAAGGGCTTATCAATATCCAGTTCGCCATCAAGAATGATAAGGTCTTTGTAATAGAAGCCAATCCCAGGGCATCCAGAACCACCCCTTTTATTGCAAAAGCCTACCAGATCCCCTATCTCAATATCGCTACCAAAGTGATGATCGGCGATTATAAGCTGACCGACTTCCATTTCGAGAAGAAGCTCACTGGTTTTGCGATCAAGGAGCCTGTATTCAGCTTTAATAAATTTCCGGGGGTGAACAAAGAGTTAGGCCCGGAGATGAAATCTACCGGGGAGGCGATCCGCTTTATTAAAGACCTCAGGGATCCCTATTTCCGCCAATTATATAAGGACAGAAGTATGTACCTGAGTAAGTGAAATAAGACATATATTTATGACAATAACTTATTGCAATAAGTTATTGTCATAAATATTGTCATGGAAGAAATAGAAATACCGACCGAACACCTGCACGAAGAGATCCAGGAAAAAGCAGCCGAAGAAAAAAAAGAAAAATGGATCCTGCTTGTCGCCCTGTCCACCGCTTTCATGGCTGTCCTGGCGGCCATAGCCGGACTGATGGCCGGGCATCATGCCAATGAAGCCCTGATCGAAAGGGTCAAAGCCTCCGACCAGTGGAGCTTCTACCAGTCCAAGAATTTAAAGGAAGAAATAGCCGTCAGTACCGATAAGATCCTGCATACCCTTTCTACCAAACCGGTAACGGAAGACAATAGCCAGACCATTGCCCGGTACGAGAAAGAAAAGGGTGAGATCAAAAAAGCGGCCGAAGAAGCGGAGAAAAGCTCCGAAGAACATCTCGGCAAGCATGTACCCCTGGCCACGGCCGTTACTGCTTTCCAGATCGCCATCGCCATCTCGGCCATCGCCATCCTCACCCGGAGAAAGAAGTTATGGTATGGAGGCATGCTGCTCACAGTCATAGGGATCTGTTTTCTGATCATGGGGTTGCTTCCGTGAGGAGGGGGTCATCTGCAATATTTTCATTGATTTTCAATAACTTATACATTACTAGTCGAGAGATTAGAGCTCATCACGGAATAAATGCGGATTTAGCAGGGATTTTGCTGTGTAGGGGGTAAAAAGCGATACATATGAACTCTGCAATCCTTGTATTATTCCAGCGTAAAAGAATACTCCTGCTGGCTTTGTCTATGGGCTGTTTGTCCGTTTCCATGGGACAACTCGTAGCGAAGGCAAAATGTCCCGATTTCTATGTCGATATCCTGGACGGTACCGTCAATGGCATGAAACCTAACCGGACTTTAAATGAGATCAAAACGCTATTCCCCTGTTCCACCAGTATAGAAGAGGAAGGGTCCACCGCAAAATGCGGAAGCGGGATCTTCTTTAAGAACAAGGACATTTATTTCTATACCAAAAGGAATTATATAGAGATCGGGCCCAAATTCCAGGGTAAGATCAGCATCCCTCTCCTGGGCGCCAAACGAGGCAGTTTATTCAAATCATTGGGCAATCCCAAAATAAAGGACGATCAATGGGATGCCTTTGAAATGCAATATGGCACGCTGGTCCTTCATTATGATGCCACCGGCAAAGTAAAGCTGATCCAGTTCAGCACGCTGAGCACGGATGAGCTCAGTCTATGTGAATAAAAAATGTGAGTGGGCAATGGTGAGTAGATGTGAATAGATACAAATAGATTAAAAAAGCAAGGCCGGTCCCGCAACTATGCGGGACCGGCCTTCTTCATTTATTAGATTCTTTGTTACCGATCTTCTACTGGATCACGACCTGTTTCGGAGCAAAGNNCAGGTGATCGGTAGCAGGGTTCGGATAGAGGGAGAAGGTCGGCGGAGTGGGATCGATGATTGCCGTTACGACCTTGCTATAGGTAAACTTACCGTCTATGTCTATCTGTTTCAGGCGGTAGTAATGCGTGCCGGCGCCCGGGTGATAGTGCGTAAAGCTATAAGAGGATACACCGACATCGGTGCCCTGTGCCGGCACCGTTCCGATATCCGTAAAGTCCACTGCGTTGGCGCTATGCTCTACCGCGAAGGACTGTGTATTCATTTCATTCTCTGTCTTCCAGTTGAGCAGGACATCCTGTCCCCCTTCTACGGTAGCGGTGAAGCTGAGCCAGGTCAGCGGCAATATGACTCCGGTGGAAGTTCCCGTCGAAAAGGCCTGGGTATAGATCCATGGACCGTATACCTGTCCGGCAGAGAAGGTGGTGGGTGCATACTGAACCCTAACACGGACCTTGGTGGTAAGCGCCGCCGGCACTTTGTTGATCAGGGTCTTCAGTTCTAAACCCCCCACAGGGATCGTGGCGTAGGTTCCCTGACCGCTGGAGAAGACACTCGTGGTAATGGTACTCAAGGTACCGCTTTTGAAAGGAACGCCATTGCCTTCCACTTCCCAGACGAGGCGGGCTTTGGCTTGCGCATACGGCGGTTTTACGAACAGACCGAGGCCGAACTGCGCGAGGGATTTATTATCCGCTTTGATGGGGGTGGAAAGATCTGTTTCATATAGGCGCAGTACATTATTACCTCCGTTCCCGGGTGCATTATTGCCCTCGAAGAGATAGGCAGCGCCGGCAGATGAAGAAACGCTTTGTGCTCCTACCATGACATCGCTGAAACCATCTCCGTTCACATCTCCTGCGCCAGCCACTCCGCTGCCGAACCTGTCGTTGGTAGTCACTCCACTGAGCGTGGTGGCGATTGTATTGGTAATACCGCCGGGGGCGCCGGTATAGATAAATGCGAAGCCTGTTGTTGCACCCGGAGCACCGACGATTACATCGCTGTAGCCGTCGCCATTGACATCGCCCAGTCCCGATACGCTGGTACCAACTGCGGCACTTGCCGTGCCAAGACCTGTCAGCGTTGTCGTGGGACCGGGATTCAACCCCGAGGAGCTACCGGTGTAGATGTACGCTACCCCCTTATTCGAAGAAGTGCCATAGGCGCCTACGATGATATCATCGAATCCGTCTCCATTGGTATCTCCTGCCGTCGAGAGCGCGGAGCCTGTAGTCGCACTTCCGCCTAAATTTGAGCTGCCGGCCGGCCCGGCGATCGTTTCGCTGGCCGTTGCAGCAGCGGTGCCGGAAATGGGGCCCGCGGCGGAACCATGGAAGACATAGAGCGTTCCGGCGGCTCCGGCAGCAGGGGCTGCCGTGACGAAATCGTTATATCCATCCCCGTTCACATCGCCCGCGCCCGCTACAAATCCATAGCCTGTGCCGGAACCCGGGCCGGTGATGATCGCCGTTGGTGTCGTCGAGATACCGGTGGACTTGCCCGCATAGAAATAGATTGCTCCAATGCCCCCAGGATTGGGCGCCCCGATGGCGATATCTTTATATCCATCTCCATTCACATCCCCCACACCCGCCACGCTGGCCCCGAAAAAATGCAAGATACCCGGAGTTGGCTCTGTCAGCGTCAGGTCAGGCAAATTATTGATGCCGGTGGCGCTGCCATAATATAAATAAGCGGCCCCGGCGCTCCCGACGCCGAATGCGCCAATCAGAAGATCGCCATACCCGTCCCCATTCACATCGCCAGCGGCTGCCGCGCTAATCCCAAAGTAATTGTTACTCGCTGCCCCGGTGCCCAGGACGACGGAAGGGGTGGACGGCAATCCCGCCGCACTGCCCATGTATACGTAGGCTGCACCTATATTGGAGCCACCCGTATTATACGCACCGATCACTACATCATTATATCCATCCGAATTCAGATCACCGGCGCTGGCCAGATTAAACCCTAAAAAGCCGCTGCCCGGTACCGTAAAGGTGTTACCTGCTGCTATGGTAGATGAAGCTCCCTTGGGTCCGCCCTGGAAAACGTATGCTGCGCCTGCATTGGACGAGGTCGCATAACCGCCGATC
>PLXD01000305.1 GCA_003151295.1 Chitinophagaceae bacterium
CAGGCACAAGGATCTCTATCTCGACCTGGGGGATGTAAAACATATTGCGCGCGTGATCCTGAATGATAAAGATCTGGGCATTGCCTGGACGGCTCCCTGGCGGGTAAGGATCCCCATCGGGCTATTGAAGGACAAAGGAAATAGCCTGGAGATCGAGGTCACCAATACCTGGGCCAACCGGTTGATCGGGGATGAGCAGGAGCCGGCGGATTGCCTGTGGCTGCCTGGATTTATGGGAGGCACTTATCTGAAAGAGTTCCCGGATTGGTTTTTAAGAGGAACCCCGCGTCCCTCAAAAGGAAGGTATTGTTTCACGACCTGGAATTATTTTACGAAGGACTCGCCGTTGGTCCCTTCCGGTTTAATGGGGCCGGTACGCATCATGGAGCAGCAATGAGGAAGCATGGTTGAATGCGTCTTGCAGCTAGAATAAACACTTTACTCGATATATTTATATCCGACGCCTCTTGCGGAGAGGAAATACTTCGGGTTGCGGCTGTCTTCCTCGAAATATTTGCGGAAGTTCAACACGAAATTATCGATCGTGCGGGTCGTGGGATAGACATTATAGCCCCAGACGGTCTGGAGGATCTTCTCGCGGGTAACCACCTCGTTCTTATTCTCGATGAGCAATTTGAGCAGCATCGCTTCTTTTTTGCTTAATTGGATCCGCTCGCCTGTTTTGGTTGTTGCTTCCTGGGCCTTAAAATCGATGGTATTTTTACCGAAGGAATAGAGTTCGCCCGAAGAATCCTTGTCCTGCAGTTTTTTGTTTTTATTGACCAGCTTCTGTATCCGGAGTAATAGCTCTTCCAGGTTAAAGGGTTTGGTCAGGTAGTCGTCCGCTCCTTTTTTCAGTCCCAGCACCCGGTCCGCACTGGCATTACGGGCACTGAGCATGAGAATAGGCACTTCATTATGCTGGATACGGATGNNGATCCCATCCACGCCCGGAAGCATGACATCGAGTATGATCAGGTCGAAATATTCGGACTGAACCGCTTTTATAGCCTGGTTCCCGTCTAATGCCGAAGTGACTTCATAGCCTTCCAGCTCAAGGTTTAATTTCAGGGCTTCATGAAGGTTCTCTTCATCTTCTACCAACAGGATGGATATTTTTGTTTCACTCATTTCGAATGCTTGATGATAAGGATGATACCGGGATTAAGGGACAAAATCAAAACGCCACCGTAAAAATACTTCCAACCGGCGAATTATCCGAAACGCCGATATGCGCTTTGTGATCGGCGGCAATCCTCTTGCAGAGGTAGAGACCTAAGCCGGTACCCTGCGTGCTCCTCGTCTCTTCATTACCGGTCCGGTAGAACTTGGTGAATATTTTTTTTTTTTCGTCTTCCGGGATGCCGGGTCCCTCGTCTTTCACCGATAGGAGGATATGGCTGCCTTGTGCTTTCAATGCTACGGTGATCATCCCTTCTTTCGGGGAGTATTTCATGGCATTGGCTACCAGGTTGCTGACCAGCATCTGCAAGAGCAGGGTGTCTCCGATGATGGCAAGGTCCGGTTCGATGGGGCTGTTCCATTTCCTGCCGGGGAAGCGGTTGCTGAAATCGTTCACCACGCTTTGCGTCAATGCCGAAAGGTCGAGTTCTTCCTTGGCCTGCGTATAATCGCCTCCTTCCAGTTGGGAGGCGATCAGGATATTGGTGGCAAGGGCATCCAGTCTGTCCATCTCCTGCAGGGCCGCCAGGATGATCTTCTGTTGTTTTTGTTCGTCGAGCCTGTATTTCTGCAGGGTCTCAAGGTTTAGTTTGGCGACGGCAATGGGTGTTTTCAATTCGTGGGTGACGGCCATCATGAAATTCTGTTGCTGCTGCTGCAGCCGGATCTGTCTTCTGACCTCTCTGTATACGAACAGGGCGCCTACGAGGATCAGCAGCAGGTAGGTGGACCCTTCCCCGACATAGCTTGCTGNNAGCCGGTCTTTGTAGTGGGGGTCTTCCGGTTTTAGTTCCCGGATCTTATAGGCGGTCATTTGCCGGTTCTGCTGTTGTAATGCGATGAACCACCATCCGATGCCGGCGATAATATAGGCCAGGAGCGCCCAGTAAACAGCGGTTGCAAAGGCTAATCGTTTTTTTTTGAACACGGTTCCTGGTTTGTTGTTCTTTATTATTTCAGCTTCCTTATTTTGCCTTCTCCACACGGACCCCGACATTGAGCACATGTTTCAGCGGGTCCTGACGCATGATCTGTTCGATCGTAAAAGAATAGGTGCCGGGTCTTTTGAATTTGGTCCGGGGCTGGATCAGGATGCGATGTTCATAGATATCGTCCATGCCACTGCCCAGCCAGCCTTTTTCATTGGTAGCCAGGGTCAGGTCATAGCGTTCGCTTTTGGCGGCGCTATCCCCGGGTTCCTGTACGCTCCCCTGAATCCAGATATTATTAAAATAATAGGCATCACTATGCCGCAGGACCAGGAAGATATCATAAAGGGAAGCCGTGTCGATTGCTTTTAGTTCGAACTTTACCTGGGGTTTAAAGCTGCTTTCCCATTCCTGCCCGGGGATCTGAACATCTTTTTCGAAAACGTCCGTGGATAAGCTGCAGGAGGCAAACAGCAGGCTACAGATAACCAAAACGAGTAATAAAGACTTTTTCAATGAGGTATTTTTTACAAAAATAGGTCATAAAGCATTTAACACCTGCTCCTTTGCTTTTTCCAGCTCATCTTTCATGAGGACCACGCATTTCTGAATAGTGGAATCATAGGCTTTGGAACCTGTCGTATTGATCTCCCTGCCGATCTCCTGTAAGATAAAAGAAAGTTTTTTGCCTTTTCCTTCCTCGGGTTCCTGCAGGATCGCCTTAAAATAATCGCAATGATTTCTTAATCTTACCTGCTCTTCGGTGATATCTATCTTTTCGATATAATAAACGAGTTCCTGTTCCAGTTTGTTTGTATCGTAGTTTTCCTTTCCCACCTGCTCTTCGAGTAATTTTTTCAGGTTGTCCCTGATCTTTTGCTGGCGTAAAGGCTCGAGTTTGATCACTTCTTCCTGTTGGAGGAGGATATTATTAATACGGAGGGTCAGGTCCGCTTCCAGCGAAACTCCTTCATTTAGGCGATGCGTGTTAAGTTCTTCCACAGCGGAAAGGATGACTTTTTCAAATTGCTGCCATTCTTCGTCGGTAAGGGTATCGCTTGTGGGGGTGATCACTTCCGGCAGTTTTACCAGGGTGCTCAGTATATTCGAAGGGTCAAGTTTCAATTCGGCAGATAATTCGGCAAGGGCTTTATAATAGGCCTTCGCCAGATCCGTATTGATACTGACAGGCTTTGCGTTACCGGTCTGTTTGAGGGCGATCATGCAATCCAGGGATCCGCGGCCCAGCTTTTCGGAGAGTAATTTGCGAATCTGGAATTCAAAAGGTTTCAGGAAGCCCGGCAATCTCAATTGCAATTCGAATTGTTTACCGTTCAGCGATTTGATGTCTACCAGGAAAGTCTTATCGCCAACAGCTTGCTCAGCGCGTCCAAAGCCGGTCATCGATTTTAGCATAGTGTCAAGATTTTTGAAACGGAAAGGTAAGGAAAACAAGCTGATAATGGCTATAGCTTATAGCTGACAGCCTAAGCTATCGGGTAATCTTCAATAGCCGGTAAATCCCATCTTTTCTTAGTTCACGCATTTCTCCGGGTTGCAATCCTTCCAGAT
>PLXD01000274.1 GCA_003151295.1 Chitinophagaceae bacterium
CTTATTTTGCATAATCCTGATCGTCATCCTGTGCCTCAGGTATCCGCATTTCGGCTTCTACCTTACGCTGGCGCTCTCAGGGCAGCTGACCCTTGTCGCACGGTTGGCAAACCTATCCTTTAATTTTCCCTATGGCGTCCCGATAGAAATACTGACCTACCTGACATTGTTCGGGATCCTGTTCAATCCCGACCTGCGGAAGAAGCTGGACAGCGAATTCTGGACCAACCCTATCACGATCAGCTTCCTGTTCCTGATGGCTTATAATTTGATCGAATTGTTCAACCCGAGCATGTTTAGTAAGCTCGGCTGGACCTATTTCTACCGCAAACAGATCAGCTATTACTTTTTCTATTATGTAGCTTATTGCCTGCTGAGCTCCCGGAAAAGCATTGATTTTTTCATTAATTTCCTTATTATTTATACTTCTTTGCTGGCTCTTTATGCCTGCAAGCAGCAATGGTTCGGATATGCGGACTTCGAAATGAGATCGATCCTGATTGGCGGCGAGCGTGCCTACAACCTCCTTTTCCAGGGAGGATTCCTGCGCAAATTCTCTACTTTGTCGGATCCCGCCACTTCGGGGGTGTTGTTTGCTTCCGTTGCGATGCTATGCATTATCCTCATATGGCGGGAGAAGAGTTGGAAACGCCGGCGATGGCTTTCCCTGGCCATCATTGCGAATGTATTGGGATATAGCTATTCGGGCACCCGCACCTCCACTTTGATGATCATGGCCGGAATCATTTTCTATATCATGGCGACCCTCTATGAGAAGAGGACTTTCATCTTCCTCGCCATTTCGGTGCTCGCATTCACCTTCCTGATATTAGCCCCTATCCATAGCAGCCCTGTGCTCGAACGCATCCGAACTACATTCCAGGGTACTAAAGATGCTTCGGCAGCCATCCGGGATTATGACCGCCACCAGGTGCAACCGTATATCCAGGCACACCCGATCGGGGGAGGCGTTTATACCTGCGGCATGGAAGGTCCGGTATATAACCGGGGCCACTATCTTTGGCTTTTCCAACCGGATAGCGGCTATATGAAGGTATTGGCCGAAGAAGGGCCTATCGGCCTGGCCTTGTTGATCATATCCTATTTTTTTGTACTGCGTGTGGGCCTCCGTAATTTTTATCGCAGCAAGGATATAAAAATTCAGAATCAATATATAGCTTTACTGACCATGCTGTTTACCCTTATGCTTGCCCAATATGCGCAAGTTGCTATGAGTCAATACCCTATTGCCCTGATGTTCCTTTGCATCATGGTCGTTTTTATAAAACTGGCTAAATATGAAAATGAAGAAGTTGTTGAATCGACTAACCCTTAAACCTGATATTATGAAGTTTCCTTTGGTGCTGTTATTCCTATTTACATCCGGTAGAATAATAGCCCAGACAGACCCCGATAACGGGAGCAGGAGCAATTCCACCTATCACTTGAACTCCGACACAGGCAAGGTCATGGATATCAGGGAAAGGCTGGTGCAGCTTGCCTTGCAAAACCCGACCTATGAGGTCGCCGATCGCCAGGTGGCCATAACGGTCTATACGCTCCGGATGGCAAAGAGCAGCTGGCTCAGTATGATCAGCATCCAGGGTAACCTGAATGAGTTCGCCATCGATCCCAAGGCCTCCAACAACACCCCCATCTATTATCCCAAATATAATTTCGGTATCAATCTCCCTTTAGACATTTTTTCCAAGACTACCAATAACGTCAGGATCGCCCGGGAGAATTACATGATCGCCATCGCAGAGAAAAATGACAAATACCGACAGATCCGGGTAGATGTGCTGACCAAATACGAGGACTATATCGTGGCCAAGGAGAAGCTGCAATACCAGATCCAGATCACCCAGGATGAATACACGCTCTATATAAGAACCCAAAAGGACTATTCTGACGGGATCATTAAAGCGGAAGACTTCAACATCTCCTACAAGTCCTGGGTCAATGAAATGTCCAGGAAATTGGATATGCAGCGAAATTTCAATGTCTCCAAGCTATTAATAGAACAGATGATCGGCGTCAAGCTCGATGATGTACTAAGCCAACTGAAATAGGATTATTTACGTTGCCGCATTGGCCGCATTATTTATTCCGCCGCTACAACGATTGCTACAACTACTCTGCCGCTACAACCGCCTGCAGATGCAGGGCCTTTTGAACGGGGGCCCTGCGAAGGGGCTGCTTTTCCCAATACGTCAGGCTTCTCCATGCCCACTCAAAGGGGCCGAACCGGAAGTATTTCAGCCAGACGGAACTGAAAACAAGCTGGAATATCCAGATCGCAGGCACTATATAATACAATTGATAACGCTGCAGGGAACCATAGAGGTTCAGCCCATATCCATAGAAGATCAATCCGCAGATGATCGACTGCGAGAGATAGCCGGTGAAAGCCATCTGTCCGAGTTTGGCAAAGGCCTGCAGCAGCCATTTTAGAAGCCCGTATTTTNNATGGCGATGAGAAATCTTCTCGGTTGATAAAGGTCGGCAAAAAAGCTCTGAGCGAGCCGGGTCTCATCGAAGCGAGCGTCCAGCCGGGCTTTCAGGAGATAATAGCTGAGAAAGCTCCCCAGTGCATAGCCGCCCACCAGGCAGGCCCAATAGAACCGGGTGGATCTTTTACCGGTCAATACATCCCATTTGAACAAGGCCATCCCCAGGAAGAAAAAGGTCAGCGCATCCCAGAAATAGTCGTGATAGAATGCAATCGTCTGGGATTCCTCATTAATATGCTTTACATATTTCATGACCCCGAGATAACCCTTATGCAGGTTAAGCCCGTCATTATCCGCCTTTCTACGCAGGTTTTCCGTCTTGTCCTGCTCCTCTACCGCCAGCCATTCTGCCTTGTTCTGTTGCTGGTCAGGGGTCAGGGAGCCATTCTGTTTTTCGGCCAACAGGGCGCTTTCCCCTTTATCCCGCACAGCCAGCTTGTCATTGCGACTCTTGTAGGATTTCAGGCCGCAGACCAGCATCAGCATGATCCCGATGATCAGCAGGTGTTTGGCCTTCATATTCCGGAAAGGAAACAGGAACAGGCCGCATATCGCATAGGTATATAGAATATCTCCCGACCAAAGAAGGATATACGCATTGATATTCCCGAATAATAGCAACCAGAACAGTCGCCGGTAATAAATATCCGCGGGAGAGACCCCGGTAGACTTTTTCTCCAGCCGGCTCAGCAATAAGATGCTGCCCGCGCCGAATAACATGGAGAACAAAGCCCGCATGGTCCCCTCGAAAAATCCGGCCTCGATCCACCAGGCATAGAAGTTAGGTCCACTGTATTCATGGTGGAGCTCCAGATTCAACCCGTACGCATAGGGCATTCCAAAAGAAACAATATTCATGATCAGGATACCCAGCAGGGCAAATCCCCGCAGAGAATCTATAATACTGATCCTTTCAGCCTGAAGGACAGGTGTCACCTGGGCGCTGCCCTTGGCAGGGGAGACAATATGGGTACCAGGGGTGGCGGCCAGTGAGGCCGAAGAGTTTGGGGTCATAAATTCGGTTATCCTACCAGTAACGTCCGGATACTTCATAAATTATGTTTTTTACAATTCCAGGATCTTTTTAAAATAATTCCAGTGAATTTATCGTTTACCCAGCCTAAAACGTAATCCATTCCATTACAAATATTTAGCTGGTAATGACAACAAGGAATAACCTTGATATGTTTGTCTTTTACAGCCGAAGCTTTAAATGATTTGCTAACGAACTCTTCCTTATTTTATGAGCCCCGAATCCTCCACAAAATTTGATGTTGCTATTATTGGCAGCGGCATTGCCTGCACTTCCAGTTTGCGCAAGTTGATCGAGCAGTTGCAAAAAAAAGAAAAACCTGCTGTTCCGGTAAAAATTGCCGTCATTGAAAAGGATAGGGAATTCTGGACCGGTCTGCCCTATGGATGCCGTTCCTCGATAAATTCGCTGATCATCACTACCCTGGGGGAATTTATCCACCCGGGAGATAAAAAAGAATTCATCAATTGGCTGGAAACCGGACGGCAAGAATGGATGGAAGAAATCCGTAAAAAAGGGGGCAATCCCGGATCGGTTTGGATCGGGAATAACGAAGGGCCGATCTCGGAGCATCAATGGGAAGAGGTTTATATTCCGCGCTTCCTCTATGGAAACTACCTCCTTGAGAAGATCCGTGCAGGCATCGCAGCAGCCGGTCAGCAAGGAATTGCGACGGTCAAACTGATAACAGCGGAAGCCATCGACCTTATACCCGAAGAGAAAGGACCGGTGAAAGACTCCTATACCGTCGTCCTGGAATACAAGGACGGGAGTACAGGCTCCATTGGCAGCGACAAAGTCCTGCTGGCGGTAGGAAGTCCTCCCGTAAAGTCTATTCAGGAGCCGGCACAACGGACGACTGCGGGAAAAGGGGCTGCACCTTCCTATTTATATATCAATGATATCTATGCACCCGGTCTTGAGGAGAATCTTTCAACCATCCAATCGGCGCTGTCTGCGATCCCGGAACGTGAAAAAAGAAATATCCTGGTGATGGGCTCCAATGCCAGCTCCCTGGAATTGCTTTATATGATCAATCACCGGAATGACCTGAAAGACCTGATCCACACCCTCTGCATTATTTCCTATAGCGGCTTGCTACCCTATAGGATCACTCCGGCCGAACATCTGGATTACCGGTTTGAACATCTGCTGGCCCTGAAGGAAAAGAAAAAATTCAGCTCGGACGAACTCATCGCCACGATTGAAAAGGATGTGGAGATCGCCGACAGGAAGGCAATGCATATCGGCAAGACCTATCACCAGCTGAACGACCTGGTCTTCGAGCTGCAAAGCATGCTCGACTGGGACGAGCAGAAGCATTTCTCCAATATTCACAGCAAGCGCTTCATGAAGCTGATCCGACGCGCCGGCGCGGAATACAGGGATGCAGCCGGGGAGCTGATCCGGAGCGGCCAACTGAAAATGGTCAAAGGCAAATTCCTGGAGTTGGTAGCGGCCGGCGACCATGCCGTTCAGGCCCGCTATGCCGACCTGCCCGATAACAAGACCCAGTTATACCCCCTTCATTTCGCTGGGGTCGTGAACTGCGGTGGCTTTGAGGACCTGCAGCTGTCTTCCTCCCGGATCATCGCCAACCTGCTTGCCCGGAAGATCTGCAGGATCAACAGCACCAACCGCGGTTTTGAAGTCAATGAAAAACTGGAAGCCGCCCCCAATCTGTTTATCATGGGACCTATGCTCGGCGGGATCTTCAATAAACAATTGCAGCTCTGGCATGTGGAAAATGCAAAAAGGATACATACCTTGTCATTGCTCCTCGCTGAAACCCTGGCTCAAAACGAATAAGAAATTTCAGGAATAAGAGACACCAAGAATAAGGAATAAGCATCATGAAGGAACCAAAAAAAGAATCCAATGCCGGATCTGGACACGGGTCCGGGCCTGAATTAAAATCCGGTTCCGTGCCTAGAGAGATCGCGAAGATCCCCGAAACGCCGCAGCTCTCTGAGGCCCTGGTCACGGCATTGACAGAACTGTGTTTTGCCGAAGATCCGCTTGAAAGAGCAGATCTCTTACTGGTCTTCGGCTCCAATACCATGCAGGAAGATTTGGCGAAGCTGATCGGGCGGCTCCTGGAACAAGGGCTGGCAAAAACGGTGATCATCACGGGAGGTATAGCCAATTATCTGTATACCCGAATGGATGGAATACCGGAGAGCGAAGTCATCCTCTCCCATATTCCCACCCGGCAATTCCCTGAGGTCCGTTTCCTGACAGAAACCCATTCCCGCAACAGTCTCGAAAACGTATTGGAAGCCCAAAAAATCCACCCTTTTAAAAAAGAGGAATCCATTATATTCTTATCTCATGCCCACGCCTCCGGCAGGAGCCGCCTCACACTGAAAAAGATCTGCCCCGGGAATAAGTTAATAAGCCATCCTTATGAAGTGCCAATGGGTCCCGGAAAAGAACTCCTCCGGAGATCGGATTGGTGGAAACACAGCCAGGGAAAGGCCATGGTATGGGGTGAGTTCCTGCGCTTCCTGAAATACGGGGAAAGAGGAGATATTCCTATCGATGATAAGGTGAAGGGTAAGATAGGGAATATTAAAAGACTTTCCAACCTATAATAATTTTTCACAGATCACAAGGATATAACGGATATCCTATGGCCAAAAAGGTCCGTGCAACAGCCGGCAACAAGAGCAGTAAAGTCAACCACCGACCCTTTCCACTCATTGATACCAGGCTGTTGCGCGGAAACTATTAGTCCACTAAAATGGTAGACAAAAATAGGAATTTTTTTCCCTTCTCCAAAAATAATATGGAAAAATTAAAATTATTCTTCGCAGCCGTAATAAAGATTAATTAACTACTGAGTAATACTGAGGTAACAATTCATTTGCATCTTTGCGGCGTCAACAAAGGTACAGCGCTGTTACCCCATTTTTTATGAATCGAGATAAATAGAGAAGACAACCTATANNTTAGAGTATGTTACACAGAAAGTTCAATCTATCCAGTTTATCATTTTCCTTGTTATTCGGTCTGTCTGTCTTCAGCAGCGTACATGCATTCTCCCAATCTGACCGGAAAGAATTGGCTTATAACAATGTAAGCACAATGCCCGCCAGGCTCCATCCTAATCCTGTGCAGGTGACTATCAGCCAGTCCGATAGTGCCGACCTGAAATTCCGTATTCATATCCTGAACCCGGAAGAGCAGAAAGTTACTATCTATATCCGCAGCAAGTCGCTCGGCACCATTTTCATCAAGACGCTGACGGATTCCGAGTTTGCCAATCATGAGTACGCCAACCTGTACAACCTGAATGAATTAGAGGACGGTCAGTATTCCATCGAAGTAGTAGCCGGCGGGGAATCGATCCATAAGGATATCCTGATCAACACGATCACAAAGATCGACAGAAGGGCCTCTATCAACTAGGTCGCACTTGCTTGACGAAATGCGCTTATTCACTCTATCTATGCTGCTCGTAATAATTGACGGGAATGGCATTCCGTAGCGATTGCAGACAGTCTTCCGTCAGGGAAGGCGTATCCGGTGTGGCAGAGGCATCTTCCAACTGAACGAGGGTTCGAAAACCTGTCACAGCAACGCTGATGGCCGGATTCTGCAGAACGAACCGGAGGGCGGTCTGGGCAGGGCTTCGGGAAAAACATTCGCCCGAAAAGGATCTGACAATTTCTGCCGCAACATCGACTTGCCCCGCGCTATAGTTTAGCCAGGGGGCTGCCGGTTTGTCTACCAGCAATCCTTTCGACAGGCTACCCCTTGCCAATACGCCAATCCCACGATCCTTCAGAAACTCCAGGCAGCTTTCTTCGGGCCTCCTGTCCAGTATTCCATATTGCATCATGACACTAACGATGTTGGATAGTTGAACATATTTCCGGATCACGGAGGGACGTATGGATGAGATGCCATAATAACGGATCTTGCCTTGCTGCTGCAACCTTTCGAAAGCTTCTATCGTCTCGTCGATGGGATCTTCCAGCGTGCCTCCATGCAATTGGTAAAGGTCAATATGGTCTGTCTGCAGCCGTTCCAGGCTCTTCTCCACCGAGGCCAGTATATATTCTTTACGGGGATTCCAGTCCCATCCGCTATTATCGCTCCGCCATTGATTGCCTACTTTCGTAGCAAGAATGCATTGCTGCCGCCGGTCGCGAAGGATCTTCCCGAGCATCGTTTCATTCATGCCGTTCGCGTACATATCGGCAGTGTCTAAAAAATTGATCCCCAGTTCCAGGGCGCGGTGGATCATGCGGGTATTGTCCGTCTCATTATCACCCAGGGACATGCAGCCGAAGCCGATCGTACTGACCCTCAATGCGGATTTGCCCAGTTGAACGTAATTCATGCATAGTAATTTAGTAAGTTGGAAACGGTACACTTATAACACCAGGGGATTCAACTCCGAAGCGGCCAGACGGCCCGGAGGCAAGCCCATGAGCCAAGTCCCCAGGTCGGCAGCCTGCCATTTGTTTTTCGGGGGAGCGATTCTGGCGCCTTCGGCCATATAGATAATAGTCATCACTTCCCTCATCCGTTCTGAATCGTTGCCGGGAGCCTGGTGGATGGTGTGCCCGTAATGCCAGGTGGCATCACCGGCCTTCATAGCGGCCGCACGGGATACCGGGAATTTATTTTCGCGGATATACTTTTTAAATGCACCCTCGGATTCGTCGGATATCTCGTGATCGAAAACCACACCTTTCTTATGGGAACCGCTGGCGAAGGTCAGCATACCCATATCGACGCTGATATCTATCAGCGGCATCCACATCGTGACGGTATTGGGTGTATCGAGTGGCCAGTAATATTGGTCCTGGTGCCATGGCGTCGGTCCACCGGCGGGCTCCTTAAACAGGGCCTGATCGTGGTAGATCCGGACGTTAGAAACTCCTAGCAGATCGGCTGCAATTTTGGCAAAGCGTTTGGCCAGCACAAAACGTTTTACTTTTTCATCGACCCTCCACAGGTTCATGATCTGTAAAAAAGCCTTGCCGTAAGTATCTCTTTGGGAAATCTTTCTTTTCTCCTTATTGAATTTATAGGCTGCATCCACGATCAATTTCCGGTAAACCGGTAGTTCCGCCGGCATAAGGACATTATGGATCAAGGTATGGCCGTTCTCATGAAATTCTTCCACGCAGGCAGCAGAAATCGAAAGACATTCGTCCAGGTCTGGCAGCTGATGCATCGTTCCTCCTGTTTTGTAGTTACAAAATATATCCAATTTCACCCATAAATCAATGTTCCTGGCTACCGGTATTCGGGTGAGTATTCCCGGATAATGGAGGAATACTCCCTCCTGATATATTAAATTCTTTTATAACCTGTTGTATCTGGCGGAATCGTTCCACTGCTTTCTTAGGCTCTTCCCATATCCATCCCAGCATGGCAGCCCCATCCCAACTATTAGCCATCACCTGTTTAATGTTGTCGGCAGAGATCCCGCCCAGACCTATGGCCTTGCAGGGAAGGGC
>PLXD01000516.1 GCA_003151295.1 Chitinophagaceae bacterium
AAGAATTATCTTTGACGAATGAGACATTCCCAATTGATAGGTATGGCAGCGGCCCTGATATTGATCGTAGCCAGTTTTCTTCCCTGGGCTTACTATCCCGACCTGCAAAAGGATTTTACCGGGTTTATCTCAGAGGGGAATGCCTATGGCAGACCAGGGAAAGTATTGGTTTTTTTGGGCCTGCTGGCTATTGCTCTGTTCGCGTTCCCCAGGGTCTGGGCCAAGCGCCTCAATATGATGATATGTGCCCTGACAGTCGCTTTCGGCGTCAAATCCTATATCCTGTTCACGTCCTGTTACCGCGGCACCTGCCCCGATAAAAAGCTGGGGATCTTCCTGGTCGTCATCATGCCGGTCATCATGATCGTTACATCCATTCTGCCGGATCTGGAACTGAAGAAAAAGAATTAAATTATTTTACGATCAGCCTCGCGACCGCGAAAGCGCATCCCGCCGCCAGCGCCCCTATGATCATCACACGGAGTGCTCCCGACCAGGCATTGACACCGGTCATTTTACTTTTGAAATAGCCGAAGATGAACAGGCAAAACAGGGTGATCACCGCAGATATTTTCAGCCTGGTGAGGCCGTCGCTGACGAAAAAATAGGGGCTAAGCGGGATGAGACCGCCGACTATATAAGAAAACCCGATATTGAATGCGCTCTTGCCGGCCCTGCGTGGATCTGGTTTATCCAATCCCAGTTCATATTTCATCATGAAGTCCACCCATTTGTCCTTGTCCTTTGTCATTTCATCGACCGCTTTTTCCTGGACCTCTTCACTCAGTCCCAGTTTTGAGAAAAATTCCCGGACCTCTTCCTTTTCCTCCATCGGAAGTTTTTCTACTTCCTCATATTCCCTTTTCAGTTCGGATTGGTAATGGTCTGTCTCGGTCTTGCCTGCCAGGTATCCTCCCAGCCCCATTGCGATGGAGCCGGCAGCGATCTCTGCCAGGCCGGCTATCCAGATCAGGTTGATATGATCCTGGCCTACGGCCCCACTAAGGCCTGCTGCCAGTGCAAAGGGTACGGTGAGACCGTCGGACATCCCGATCACGATATCCGTCAATATCTCCGAGCTTTGCATGTGTTCTTCGGCATGCCGGTTATGAGAGTGGCTTACAGGTCGCTGGTCGTTGTTCATGATTCAAATATAAGGACTTTATTGATCCAGGGTTTTCAGGCTATCCCGGATGATGTCTACGGAATCGAGGACCTGTTCCCGGGTAATGACCAGGGGTGGGGCCAGCCTGATCTTATCTCCATGAGTAGGCTTAGCCAGCAATCCCTTTTCCTTCAGGGCCACGCAAAGCCCCCAGGCTGCGTCGGGGTTGGCATGCCGGATCACGATCGCGTTCAACAAGCCCTTTCCACGGACCCCCTTTACATAAGGAGACTGGAGACTGTCCAGTTCATTCCTCAGCAGTTCTCCCAGCACCAAAGCATTCTCTGCCATCTTTTCTTCTTTCAGGACTGTCAGGGCGGTCATCGTCACTTTACATGCCAGCGGGTTGCCACCATACGTAGATCCATGCTCGCCGGGCCGGATGGTCAGCATGATCTCATCGTCCGCCAATACGGCCGATACCGGCAAGACGCCCCCACTCAACGCTTTTCCCAGGATCAGGATATCGGGACGTACATTTTCATGATCGCAAGCCAGCATTTTCCCCGTCCGGCAGAGACCCGTTTGGATCTCATCAGCGATGAACAGGACATCCGCCTGCTCACAATATTGTTTAGCCTTACGCAGGTATCCTTCATCCGGCACGACTACTCCCGCTTCGCCCTGGATTGGCTCTACCAGGAAGCCGGCTGTGTTTTTGTCCTGCAGTGCCAGCTCCAGGGCCTGCAGGTCATTATAAGGGATGATCTCGAATCCACTCATATAAGGTCCGAATTGGCGGTTGGAACTGGGATCAGTGCTAAAGGAGATCACGGTGCTGGTCCTTCCGTGGAAATTATCGGCACACACGAGGATCTTTGCTTTGTTTTCAGGAATTCCCTTAACCTGGTATCCCCAGCGGCGGCAGAGTTTAATAGCCGTTTCCACGGCTTCGACGCCTGTGTTCATCGGTAGCACTTTATCATAGCCGAAATAGCTCGTGATGAAGAGGGCGTATTCGCCCAGCAAATCACTGTGAAATGCCCTTGATGTGAGGGTGAGTCGCTGTGCCTGTTCTATGAGTGCATGAACGATAGCCGGGTGGCAATGACCCTGGTTCACGGCTGAATAGCCGCTCAGGAAGTCGTAATAACGCTTGCCGTCCACATCCCAGACATGGACACCCGACCCCCTGTTCAATACGACAGGCAACGGATGATAATTATGTGCGCCGTATTTTTCTTCCAGTTCAAGGTAATGACGGGACAGATCGGTCAGGACAGTTTGTGCAGGAATAGCATGCATATTAATAAAATAAAAAATTAAAAATAAACGTCGAGAACAACGAGTAATTGCGATCTCAACAAAAGGGGATCATATCGTCAAAAGGAATGATCGAGGAAATCAAGATTTTGATCCAAAAAAACGAGGTGAAGACTTTGTTTAATACGAAAATATTTACTGCAAGGTACTTAAATGCCGTGAAGAATACGATAGTTCCTGTACTCGAAAAGCCGTTTTCCGGTATACTTTTCTATCCAATGAAGCAGCCTCCCTTTAAGGGTGAACTTCTTTTTGCTGATATCGATGGAAAAATTCCAGTCTTTCCGGCTGATCAGGTCCTGCATCACCCGGGGATGGGATCTGGTGAATTTTTGCAGCGAGTCGATGCCGGAATAATCGAAATCGTTGTTTTTCGATACCTCTTTTGCCCATTTGTCGCCCCCGTATAATTTTTCGAAGTCCAAGTGTTTTTTCAACTGATTCATGGGATGCCGAACCCATCCATAATGGTAAATAGAGGCGTCCAGTAGTTTTACCTGCAGTTTTCGGCCATTTTTGCGGAACCCCTGCGCATCCCGGTAGGACCGGATCTGCTTATCATTACGAATGATCCGTATCTCATGGCTGTACCAGCGGCGGGAGTCACCCACATAATCATAGCTTCCGTAGAAATGCCAGTAATTGAACAGAAACCCTTCCACCCGCTGATCGTCCTTGTATTTTTCCATATTTGCCCGTATGGCCGCATAGTCGTCCTCATGGATCGCTTCATCCGCCTGTATATAAATGCACCAGTCCACATTGGGCGGGATCCGGTCGAAAGCCTTATCCGTCTCTACCGCCAGGACCCTCCCTCCTGCCCGGAGGCTATCATCCCAGACTGAGTAGCTGATATGGATTTTGGGGGACTCGAGGGAGCGGATCAGCACGGCCGTCTCGTCTTCCGAGTTCCCGATGCTCACGAACACCTCATCGCAGAGCGGCAGGATGGATCGGATCGCTTCCAATACCGGATAATCGTATTTGATAGCGTTGCGGATGAATAAAAAGCCTGCTACACGCATGGGTAATCAATATTTAGGTTAGCTGGATTATCTGTATTCAGGTCAACCGGATCACCTGGAAATCCTGTTCAAATTGAAAAGATGGGTTCTCCTCTTTGGGAAAAATCCCGAAAAAGCTGGATCCGCTTCCTGTCATAGAGGCATAGATAGCCCCTGCGGCATATAATTTCTCTTTCAAAAGGGCCAGGTTTGGATATTGTTTCATAACGGGCTTCTCGAAATCGTTCGTTAAGGCAGCTTTCCAGCCGGATAAAGGCCCCCTGATAATATTTCTAAGAGATCTTTCCGGCCGGGCCGGCTTTATTTGGGCAAAGGCCCAGGCGGTTTTGACAGGGATACCGGGATGGATCAAGACAATGAAATAGCCTGACAGGTCCAGGTCCAGGGGCTCCAACAACTCTCCGCGGCCGGCGGCGTAGCAGGGCCTGTTGACCAGGAAAAAGGGGCAATCGCTCCCCAATAAGGCAGCATATTCCAGCATTTTCTGGGCTCAATTGCAACCGGAACTTGTCATTGAGCCCCTTCAGCATAAATGCGCCGTCTGAAGATCCTCCCCCCAGTCCGGCTCCGAGAGGGATCTGTTTATATAAGTACATATC
>PLXD01000269.1 GCA_003151295.1 Chitinophagaceae bacterium
ATTATAAGTAGACAAGCCTACCGCCAATACCAGGATACTAGCGGCTACCCGCATTACATTCCGGTACATAGAGCGGATGACGGCTCCGGTAGGAACTGCTGTCACACTTTGCCGGGCCAGCCATGCCGACTTCACGGCGCTAACCTGTTCGTATAAGCCGGCATCTTTCACCGCATCAACGGCCACGCGGAGTGTGTTCCATTCCAGGGTCGTCCCGGGATCATCACTGATCAGTTGCTCCATTTCCGGCGAACCTGCGCCTGATAAGGTGTTATCAAGATGATCGATTAATAATTGCGCCTGGTTATCTGACATTTAATTTTTATTTAATTACTTCTCTAATCTGCCTGGCAATGAGTGGGTTATCCTTAATGAGCCCGATCAATTGTTGAAGACATTTATATTTCTTATTTCTGACTACCTGTTCATTTTCATAGGGTAGGTGATCGACTATTTCTTTCATGGAAAGATTCTCGTAATAGAACAGCATGAGTATCTTCCTGCATGGTTCGCCTAACTGGTAAACCAAATCGCGCAGCTGTCTTTTTCTTTCAAGATCGCTGATATGATCGTTTATATCCGCCTCTTTCTGCTCCCGGCCGCTTTCGAATTGTTTTTCCCGGTAGCCGGATCGTTCTCTCTTTTTCACTTCATTCAGCCAGATGTTTTTGGCCACCGATACCAGGAAAGTTTTGATGCTGGCCTCTCCCCGGTAACTGCCTTTTTTTATGATCCCGATAAAGNNTAAAGGATATGACCGTTTCCTGGAATATGTCCTCGGCATCCTGGCGGCTCGCGCCATAATTAATAATAAAAGAACTGGTAGTTTCGGCATATTGCTGATAAAGAAATAAAATAGCCTTATTCAGGTCCTTTTGTGCACTTATTGCGGCTATCAATTCAACATCAGTATATTTTTCCTGGACTTTCATATAATAGTAGGTTCTGAATAAGGATATGTAACCGTCAGGCACGGATATTTATTTCTAAGGGTTTCCCTTAGTCCAATAGAACGAAAATGATAGCGATTGAATTGTATGCCATCGAGTTACAGCAAAATCAGCACGATTTACGCTTGACCCCATGAAGCCTTTTGTGAGAAGCATTTACTATCTTATTGATAATGAATAAGATACGTATAGTATTATAAGCGACTTTATTCCCCTGAATTATGGCCTTCCCAATTCCTCCGGAACACCCCTTACCATAAAGCTCATTTTCAATCCCATGGTCGTATCCTTCGAAAAAGGACCGTTCACCCGGATCTCATTGTTCCCTGTTAACATTATCATCGAACGATCGCCCAATGCCGTCCCGGTTATTTCCTTCCGGTTCTGATCGGCTATATAGACCCTGCCTTCACGCCCGATAATAAATTGTCCCTGCTGTAGAGGCTCATCGAATACCATGGGCTTCCCGCGATTGATTTGCAACACGAGGCCCTTAACCGATGCACCTTTGGGACCTTGCACTTCGATACAAAACTGCGCCGCCTGGCCCCCATAGGGATTCTTCAGGACAACCGGACCGGTATCCGCGCCCCCGATCTCCGCGCCTATCTGCTGCACAGGGTACAACTTCCATCTCCCCTTCCCTACCCGCTCTAAATGAAACCTGTTTTCCAGATTCCTGAATGCTTCCTTATGCTTCGCCGTGAACACATTGGCTCCCCTGGCATCTTCCCAGGTTCGGATGGCCCGGAAGATCCCGTATTTCTCACCGCATTTTTCAACTTCCTGCTGGCTCAGGCCCAGCATATACTGCCCATCCCAGGCGATGGCCCTGGCTTCCAGGTTTTCTGCAACGGCAGCATCCCAGTGGGGGGAGAAATTGACCAGGCCGAAGGAAAAATGCAATAGATTGCTATAATAGATATACTTGAAATCCTTGCCTTGTATTTTGAAACGATTGGCCGCCGGGTCAAACAGGTCGCCGCCCACATCCAGGCTGCTCATATAATGCCAGTTGCCCTCGAAGATACAGGAACCGGTATTGCGTATATAGTGATGAAGGTGGGCAAACAAAGTATCATAAAACCTTTTGATGGAATACTGTCCATGCCCCTGGTACCAGCAACTCTCCAGCCCGTCGAAATCGATATAGTCCATTCCTCCCCTGTTCAAAATATCCGCATAGGCCCGGGCATATTTGTCCTGCAGGTAGATATCGGGTGCAAATCCGCGATAAGCATTGGGCATCAGCTTATGCACGGAATCATTTGCAGCATGCGGGTCTGCCTGTGTATGATCCCAACCCCGTTGGGGATGGATCAGGGTATAGGGCGGCCCCTCGGATACGCCTNNTAGATATCCTCCCAGCCCCCGCTTTCCCGCAAAAAAAACGGGTCGGAGATCTCAATCACGGTATCCCCTGCACCGATGGCCTTCGCCAGTACCGTGCTGCCTACCTGGCACAGATGATCATTCGGCACGGGGGTCACGTCCCGGCTATCGGTTTGTATGAATTCACAAAGGGTATGGAGTCCATAGGCGACGCCGGCCTTGTTCGTCAGGGCGGTATAGGCAGGGATGCTCATGGAGCCGGTAGAGAAATCGATCTTTTTCTTATTCCAAGGGTCGCCCGGATGATAATAATATTCGCCGAGTCCCTCGTCCTGGATCGCCTCGAACCCCAGCTGCCGTGCATAGCTCACGGCGCTATCATGCACGCCGTCCCAAGCCAGGAAGGGTTTTGCGGATCGCGGGCTCTTCACCCATTTACCGTCGATCATGGGATGCGGCAACCCCTCTCCCAATTCTATTTCCCCGATGACGGGCAGGGTCAACGGTTCGGGACAGCCGAAAAATGCGATGGCGGATCCTTTAAAATCCACATCGATGGGTCCCACATACTGGTGGCGGTCGGGCGATATGATCGAGGGCTTGAAATTGATGATTTGCGGGATCCTCCGGTCCCTCGCATGCAATACGATATCGGAACCATAGGGAGCCAGGGAAGCGCCGTTGCCCAGGATATACCGGAAATATTCCTCAGGCTCTGAGAAAAAAGCGACATCGCTGCTGCCCAGGGAGTCTCCCCCAATATGAAAGATCTGTCCCTCATGCAGATTCGTCTGAAGGGATATTCCCGGGGGAGCATGGATCAGGTAATAGCTTTGATAAAGATCGCCTTCGGAGGGTGGGCCGCCGGTGGTGGACGCATCCAGCGCCTGCAGGCCGATGGAAAAATGATCGTCCCTGACAACGGAAACGATCTCCCCGATCATCTGTGAGATTGAAGTCTCCTAGGGACCCCAGACGATATTGTCCACCCCGTTACGGGGGCTTAGCGAAAGCAGTTCCATACGCAGATAAGAACGTTTGCTCTGTATCCTCACCCTGGCCACCGATCCATTGGAATAGGCAAGGATCATCAGTTGATGGGCGGGATCGAAGGACGCGGATACCGGTAATATATATACATTATCCTTATATAGGCTTAGCAACGCCGACGAGTCTCCCGCCGCCCCGTATTCCTTATTGATGGCCTTATCTTTAATACTCGTAATATACCCGTTCCCGCTGACCCGAATGGTGGCATATCGTGTGGAAAAAAAATGCGCCTGCCCTATTCCCGTGAAATGGCAGAACAGCAATAATATCATCACCGGCATCCCCGCCCCTTTTAATATATGCTGCCCCCTTTTTATCAAATTCCCATTCAAATTCCGTGTTTGCATAAGCACTTCGCGTTTACTCTTTCGGACTTTTATATTCGTGCCCAAATCTTCCCCATTTTACGGCTTTCCAGATACCATTTCGGCCTGCCCGATACACTCAAAATCGAATTTCAGAATCGGGGCCAGTTCTCCTGAAAAATCACTCCTGATCACGACCTCATTCTTTCCGGCTGCCCAATCAGGAATGGCATTCACTTTAATCTCCTTCACCTTCTTCCAGTACTCATCGCAAAGATACACGGACTTTCCGTCCACGATCAGCTTATCGCCGGCCTTAATAGCCTCCCCAATCTCCAGGTCCTGGTAATTGTTGATGGTGATACGGAGATTCGAAATGGTTTCAGAGGTATTGCCTTCCACCGCTTTGGTGCTGATATAGAACCGGGCCGGCTGGGCGCTATATGGGTTATTGATCGTAAAATGGGTAGCGATGGGCTCGCCCGTCTGTACATTCCTGAATTTGTGTTCGTACCCGATCTTCAAGCTAACAGGATATAATTCCCATTGTTTCTCGCCGGTCTTCCGCAGATGGAATTCGCTTTTGGGATCCTTGAATTTCTCTATTTGCGCGACGGAGAAGGCCCCGGTATTCCGAGCTTTCTGCCATTCTTTCACGGCGGTAAAAATTTCGTCTTTAAACCCGTTCTTTTCGATGTTTTCATCGACACGCAGCAGGTAGCCCGCATTGAAAGCAGCACTGCGCGCCTGTATCCATTCGATCTCTTCGGGGCGGTAATCCACGCCCAGGCTGAACCAGCCCAGCATATGCGGCATATAGTTCCGGGTGAAGTAGCGTTGATTTTCGATGCGGTAATTCACCTGGCTTTGGCGAAGGGAATTGTACCAGGGTTCTCCCCAGTTCATAAAGGAATAGATATGCCAGTAATAATGAAAAGTGCCTGCCCCGCAGGTGAGTACGTATTTATCCAGGCTCTTATACCATAGGTCCACAAATTTAGCGGCTCCATAGGTCCCTTCGCCCGTAGGGGATTCACCCCCGAAGCCGTCGAAATCCATTAGCCCCAGGCCGGTTTCATTACAGACTGCAGCCAGTCTCTTTGAATAGGCATCCTGCAAATGGATATCGGGATAAAACCCCTGGTAATCGCTATTGATCAGTTTATCGACCGTGCTGCCTGCGACATGGGTGGTTTTTGTTGTCTTAAACTGTCCTCTTTGACAGTCCAGCAGGCGCCAGGGAGTATCTGAAGAAATATCCCTGTAATTGATTAGTTCCTTGCCCACCTTGACGGTATGGGTGCCCGTCAAATTACGAAAATAAGCCGGGTCCTTAATATAGAGGATCGCATCGTCTTCCCCGATATCCTTCGATAAAGCCGTTGTGCCTGCCTTGGTCAGGCTATCGCTGGGGATAGGGGAGACATACGCGTCATTGGTTCCGGTAAACATAGTGAGGGTATGCACGCCCAGGGCGATGCCGCTCTGCCAGGCGTGGCCGGTGACTTTTTTGATATCGGGGGCTCCGCCGGGATAGCGGCCCGTTTCCAGGCCGAAATGGCCCCAGCTATAAAACAAATCCCCCACATGGATGAGCTTGAAGCCGCAGCGGTTGGCATAGTCAATGCCCTTTTGCATATCTTTTCCTTCGAACATCAGGTAGGCTTGTCCGGGAATGTTGGACCGTTTGATCCATTGTCCATTGAGCATGGGATGAGGCAGCTTTTCATTGACCTCTATATGGCCGATGATATCCAGCACCTTCGGTTCGGGACATCCGAAAAAGGCGATGGCGGAGCCGGCAAAATCGACCCCGATCGGCGCCACATATTCGGTATTGGCTCCCTTCGTGGAAGCGTTCCCGTTTTCCACGACCCTTGCCATCCTCCGGTCCCGGGAAAATAGCCTCAGCTCGCTGCCATAGGGCTTCCTGACGGCTGCGCTGCCGCGGTACATCCGGACATATTCCGGCATATCCCCCGTATTATTCACGTTTACCGGCACTTCCCGGCCCACCCATCCTTTCAGGGAATCGGGAAGATTTTGTCCGGGCAGTGGATCGATAAAAGATCCCCCGCCCGCGTTATCGTTTCCTTCCGGCAGCCCCTCGATCGTGTTGATGTTCAGCGCCTGCATGCCTACTGCAAAACCAGCATCGTGCACCACGCAAATGGTTTCCCCGATGGATTCCCGAATGCTGGTGCCATAGGGTCCCCATACGACCGCCTGTATGCCTTGCCGGGGCGTGAGAGAAAGCAATTCGAATCGGAGGTATTCCTCCTTACTGAGCACGGAAATAGTAGCCACCGCCCCATTGTCATACACGAGGCTGAGCCTTTTCTTACCGGCGTTATAGCTGACCGAATGGGGCCTGCTATATACGGAATCCTTATATAAGGATAGCAGGGGCGAAGCATACCCGGAAGGAATATAGTCCGCGCCGCCCGATTTATTGATCAGATGAATGATATTCCCTGACGCATCCAGCTCGACGCTCATATATTCGGTCTGTAGAACGATGTTGATACTCTGACCTGCCGGAAACCCGGAACCTGGTCTCTTCCCGAACCCTTCGGCAGGGCATGAAACCCATAAGAGCATATAACAGGATGTCAAAAATCGTATTCTCATAAATTAATCATTTTACCTGCGCACCGTTGATGCCGCGAAGCACAACGGCACGCAGGTATAAAATAGTCATTCTATTGTATCACCGGATTAAACGTTCCGTTATCCCAGCCCATGTTCTGTTCAAGATTTGCATTCTGCAAAATATTTGCCGGGTTGATAGGCCCAAAATAATAGGTGGCCGGAATATTGATCTGGTTGTTGGAACTTGCGTCGATCGGCTCATAGACAAAATTGGTGATATTTTTGAGGAAAGCGTCCTTATCAAGGCCCGATGGCGGATTTACTATAATATCCGAAAGCTGGCTTGCAATCCCGCTATTGCTCTGGGTGACATCCACCCCATATTGCGTTGAGGCAGCCGTCTTGTTCAAATAAGGGCCGTATGCATGTAGCGTTCCGTAATTATTCAATACGCTGAACATCCTCCGGCGCCGCAGGTCCCAGAAACGCTTCCCTTCATAGGCAAACTCTATTTCCCTTTCCTTCATCACCGCATTCAGTGTAGCCTGGTAATCGGATCCGACGCCTGTAGCAAGGCCATAATCGCCCGCACCCGGATCGATCTTCGACCGCTGGCGGATCTGGATGATATAATTCTTCGCATCGGCCGAATGCCCCGTCTCATTGGCGGTTTCTGCCAGGTTCAGCAATACTTCCGCATACCGGATGATCGGCCAGTCGAAAGCCTGGTGGTTCCATACGGTCGATCCCAGGGTCGTGTCGATCTCTTTCCGGCAGTAGAAACCGGTTATGTTATAGTTGGGACTGATCTTGTAAGCATCATTGCCGCCGATCCCGCTAAAGATCCATTCCACACGGGGACTCACATCCGCAAAATCATAGCGGGCCCCATTATACACGATGGCGGTATAGAAACGCGGATCCCGGTTCTTCCAGAATTCCGTGGAATCGTACCCTGAAGCAGGATCGATGATATCCATCCCGTTGCTCATAGGATATTCCTTGACCATTTCCCAGGTCGGGTCGCAACCGCCCGCCGCACCAGAAGTCTCGGACAAAGGTCGCTGCGATTGTTGGAAACCGTTGGTCTTTTGCGGGTAATTGAAACGCAGGTACAACACCATTTCTCTGGCGGCGCCAGTCTTATCGTACCACATGTTTTCCGTCGTCTTCAGGGTATTGTCGGAATACAGCCCATAGCCATCGGCATCCAGTTCGGTTTTGGCCGCAAGCATGGCAGTATACGCATCCGTCCAGTACTGTGAATTCGGTGTGGTGCAGAACAAGGGACTGGCCTTTAATAACAGCGCTTCGCCCTTAACCGCCATGGCCGCGCCCTTGGTGATCCGCCCGATATCGCTTGAGCCCCAGGTGGTTGGCAAGAGACTGATCGCGGTATCCAATTGAGCGGAGATAAAGTCGAAACATTCCAGGGAAGTATTTCTTTTTACCAACAGGGAATTCGGGTCGGCCGTAGGGTCCTGGACGGTCGTGATAATGGGAACCCCACCCAATACCTTTACCATGCGGTAGTAGAGATAGGCACGAAAAAAATAAGCCTGTCCTCTCAGTGTCTGGTAATCGGTAGATGACAACGCGGACTGACTGCCCCCGATATTGGCAAAGAAATTATTGAGGGAGCGGACATTCGCCCAATCCCATACCAGGTCGGGATATCCCGTTGCGCTATTATACTTCCCCGTTAGGAATATATTCAACGCATTACCGCCGTTGCCGCCGGAAAAAGCCTCCGCGGAAACCTCTTCATTCCGATTGAAGGAAGGCAGGATCGTGTAAAAATTATTGACATAATCCTTGATATAATCGGGGCTGCCCCAGAGCGCAGAAGTCGTTAATACTCCCCCGGGTTGATCAACATTGAAGACTTTTTTGCAGGAGCTCAGACCTACGGTCAGGCCCAGCAAAATCAATTTAATATTGCGATGGGAAATTTTATTTATCGTGCATTTCATAATATAAAAATTTGACGGTGTTAGAAACTGGCGTTAAATCCGAACGTGAATCCTTTCAAAACGGGGTAGGTCCTGAAATCGCCCCCCATTTCGGGATCCCAATCCTTGGTATGGTTCCATTCATAGAGATTGTCGCCATTGAAATAGATGCGCGCTGCCTTGATCTGTGAATTCCTGAACAGCCTGGCGGGCAGGTTGTAGTTTAAGGTCAGGGATTTCAGCCGGAGAAGGGAACCGTTCATTAGCCAGAACGTAGAGTTCTGTTCGGTGTTGGACGTACCCTGCCAATCGTTCATGATAGCGCTGGGCATGGTCGCCGTAGCCGCGGTGGCTGGGGTCCAGGCATTCTTCCAGACCGATAAATTGTCGTTGCCAGGCAGCGGCCGGGTATAGTACACATTTGTTGGCATGACCTGGTAGTGGGCCAGCCCGGAGAAAATGGCGGATAATTCGAAGCCCTTGTATCCGACGGCAAAATTGAACCCGTAATTGATACGGGGAACTCCGTTAAAACTGATCGGCCCGTAATCGTTGTAGTCTACAAGCCCATCCGGCTTATCCGTGCCCAGAGGTCCCCGAAGATCCTTATACATGATCATACCGGGTTGGGGCTTGTTGCCCAGGAGAGTAAAATTGGGTCCGTTGGCCGCGAGGATCTTGTTCACATCGGCCTGGGTACGGATGATCCCTTCACTCTGGTATCCCTCTATCATTCCATTGATGGGCTGGCCGAGCAAATTCATATAACCGCGTACGTCAGCAGCCTGGTCCACTTTCACGTATTTGTTGCTGGAAACCGACCAGTTCACCGCTACCCGGTAATAGACCTGACCGATCGTGTTCTCATGGCTCAATGAGAGCTCAAACCCCTGTGCGGAAGCGATCCCGTAATTGACGGCAGGTAAACTGGCGCCTACCGTGCTGGGCACGGAAGCGATGCGGGATCCCAAAATATCGGTCGTACGTTTATTCCACCAGTCGAAAGTGGCGCCGAACAATCGTTTCGGCATGCTGAGGTCCAGACCGATATCGTAGTTATGATTTCTTTCCCAGGTGATATCCGGGTTGATCGTAGAACCCAAAGTGGTGGAAGGAGGAACACCCGACCCTAAGTATACACCAGAGTTGGCGTTGAAATTATAAGTCTGCTGCCATTGCCAGGGGGCGGTATTGTCCGTACCGGTAATGCCATAAGACGCCCGAACCTTGGCGACGTCCAGGTATTTTGTAAAATTTTGGAAGAAGTCTTCCTTGGCCACGTTCCATGCTCCCGAAAAAGACGGGAAATAACCCCAACGTTTATTCGGGGGGAAGATATAAGAGCCGTCGGCCCGGAAAGTGACGCCCAGCATGTATTTGGAATTATAATTATAGTCGATCCTACCCAGCCAGGAGGAAAAGCCCGTCGGCTGGTATTCATCGCCCTGGACATTCCAGTCGGTGCTGCTGGACGAACCGCCATTGATTTGCTGGTAACTGGTATTGCTGTAATTATTATCGGTGGTCGTGGACCAATGTCCCTGGTAGGCGGATTGTTCATAGCCCCCAAAAGCGGAGATATTATGCAGTCCGAAAGAGTGCTCATAATTGAGCATCAGGTCCAATTGATAATTGGAAGACTGGATATATGTCTCTGACAATTGCGTAGGAGCCCCTATGCCCGCCGTCTGCGCCTGGTCGAGGATCTTATATCCCCCCGCCAGCGATGAATCCAGCTGGTCGGTCACGATATGGTTATTGGCGCCGGCCGTTTTGAAGTAATAGATATAAGGGGCATTGCTCCAGTTCTTCGAATAGCTGTTATAGCTATTATACGCGAAAGTTCCCTTGGCGGACAGACCGGTGATTCCGGGGATATCGTATTTTAACTGGAAGGTAGGGGTGATATAATTATTGGAAGGCTGTATATAACCACCCGCGCCCTTGGCAAGGTTGGCCGTATTGGTATTATCGAAATTCGCAACGGGCAGCCCGTTGATAAAGGAAGGTCTTCCCGGGGTGACCATGAGCAGGCGGTTATAGATATTCGATAGGTTGGGATCGCCATAGTCATAGGCCCAGAAGGGGCGGCTGCCGTTGTCCCATTCCGAAGTAAAATTCAAGCTATAGCTCAGGCGCTTGCTGATCTGCCCGTCCAGCTTAGCTTGTATATTATACTTGTAAAACGAATTGCTCGTAGCTCCCTGTTGCCGGAGAAATCCCCCGGATACATAATAGCGGGTGCTCTTGGAACCTCCGCTCATGGAAAGATGATGGGAGGTATTCCAGGGATTCTGCCAGGTATCTTTTAGCCAATCATAGGAATGCGTCTTGAAATAGGCCAGTTCATCCGCGGAATAATAGCTCGGATCCGTGGAAGGGATATTCTTCTGATCGTATGCCTGGTCCGCAAAAGTATAGGCGTCGAAGGCGTTCATCCTTCTCGGCGTGATCTCCCGGGTGTTCATGGTATAGGATGCATTATAGGAAATGGCCGTTTTATCCGCCACATCATGCTTGGTAGTCACTAAGATGACGCCGTTCCCACCCTTGATCCCGTAAATGGCGGCCGAGGCGGCGTCTTTCAGCAAACTGATATTATCGATATCGGCGGCGTTGATCGTGGCGAATACGGAAGCGCCGCGGACAAATCCATCGATCACGAACAAGGGAGAACTCCCGCCCATCCAGGTGGAGGTTTCCCTGATCTTGATATTGGCGCCTGCCCCCGGGTAGCTACCCTGGGTCGTCACCGTCAGACCGGCTGCCAGACCCTGCAATAAATTGGCAGGAGAAGACGTCGGACGATCAGTCAGGACCGTAGACTTGATGACGCCTACAGCGCCCGTCAGGTTCTCTTTCTTCTGGGTGCCATAACCCACTACGACCACATCGTTCATATCCGATAGGGCCAAGTGGAGAATCACCGACACGGACTTGCCGGCAGAGGCTTTGAAGCTATAGGATTTATAGCCGACCAGGGACACATCGATCATAGCTCCTTCTTCCGCGTCGATCGTAAATGCGCCCTTCTCATCCGTCACCATGCCCTTGCTGGTACCCCGGATCGTGATCGAAGCGCCGGCCAGCGGTTGCCCTTTCTCATCCGTGATGGTACCGGAAATGGGAGTAAGGGCA
>PLXD01000080.1 GCA_003151295.1 Chitinophagaceae bacterium
TTGAAATTGGTTACTATCATAGCGACGACGCATAGGCAGGGGAATAATCATGGGCATAAAGGGGGGATGGAAACCCTTTCTTTTGAAGGAAGCCTGACGGTCAATTCGATACTCCTGGACAATCCCAACCAGCCTATCGATACCGGGAACCTACATATCGGATCGATCCGGCTCCTGGCAAAAGACGTTCGTTATGTGATACCTGGCGCGTACGAAAAACTATGGCTGAAAAATATAGAATTGAACAGCAAAGACAGTAGCCTCATTATCGATACCGCGCGGATCGACCCTACCCTGGATAAGGAGGAGATGGGAAAGGTAAAAGGGGTGCAAGTGGATTGCTTGGAAGGTATCAGCGAAGGCATACGGGTAGAAGGGCTGAATACCCGGGCCCTTTTACGGCATCGCCTGACGGCGGAGAGAATCACGATCCGGCGCAACAACCTCCATGTTTTTCGGGATAGGCGCTTGCCGCGGGACGAAGAGTTGAAGCTGATGCCAGTGGACTTCCTCAAAAGCCTGTCTCTATCCATCCGGGTGCAGTCGGTGAAATTCAGAGCCACCACCTTTGTCTATGAAGAATTCCCCAAAAAAGGCGACAAAACAGGCACCTTGAAAATTGTCCGGCTGGCGGGCACGCTGTCGCCCTTGATCAACCACCCTGAAGAGGGCGACCCGGCCTATATCACGATGCTGACGGAAGGTTCCCTGATGGGATCCGGAACGGTGACAGCCACGACGAAGATGCCCTTGCATAAAGGCGATCCCTATAAAGTAGAAGGAGCCTTTCACGAGCTGGATGTAACGAAGTTGAATCCTTCCGCGGAGAATCTGGGCGGGATTCACCTGGAGTCGGGAATACTAAACACGCTTGCCTTCCAGTTTACGATGACCGAAGAAAAGTCCACCGGGAAGATTGTTGGCGAATACCATAATCTGATAGTCGATAAGCTCAAGGGAAATTTCGATGACAAGAAAATAGATAAGGTGAAATCCTTTGCCCTTAAGAAATTCATCATCCCCCTCAATAAAGACCATACGATGCCGGAATCGAAACGTACAGGCAAAGTCGACTACAAACACGATCCCAGCCGGAATTTTTCCTTTTACCTCTTACACTCTCTGCTGGTTGGTGTAAAGTCCAGTTTCTCACTGGGATTTTTGTTGCCGGGTTGAACTCCTATTTCTTCCAGCCATTTCCTGCAAGCCTAGAGCTCCACGTCCAATTCATGTTCCGAGATGGCAAATAGGAAATTCTGCAGCTGATGAAGGTATTTTATGGGCACCTGTGAAGGATTCGGATGCCGCAGTCGCAGCCCTTCCGCGGTGAATTCGAAGTCCAAATGACTATTCCCAATGGTATAGATCCATTCTTCCCGCACAAAATTTCGGAAACCGGATTTTCCCAGGATCCTTGGTGTCAAAAGGATGGGATCGATGTCCTGGAAATCGGCTTCCTGAACCTCTTCAATAAAGGGGGAATTATATGCCTGCCTGTAGGATCCGTTGACCTCGGCGACTTCCCAGCTCACCCTTATCCGTGTATCGTAAATCAGGGTGTTGGCCAGTATTTGCTGGACCGTGATGACTTTGCCTTTTTGTGTCTGGACTTTGTTTCCGAAACGGAGTTCTTTTGCGTGGATCATAGAGTCTACTTTAAATTAAGAAATACAAATGCATGGCATTGTGGTATTTCAAGGGAATAGACTCGTGTGGGATGGATTAACTGAACGCACAAGATAATAGGTCATCCCTGTATTTGCAATACCCCGATTCTTTGATTTATCCACATTCAACGCCAACTTTTGCTCCCAAAATTTACGAAACATTGGATACCATTGAATTAACTAATCTTATAATTCGCTCTTCCACAATAGTTGGGGAAGAATTTCTACAATAACATCATGGAACCGGCAAAACGCCAAAAATTATTGTCTTATCCAGTAGGAAGAAACCTCGGATCAGGAATTCAAATGGCTGACATATAATTTTATACAGGAAGTAAAAAACTATATGCCTGACACTATATTCAAAAAAGACAAATGGATATTATTCTCTCATCGATTTAAACACCCCATACGGACAAGATACCGTAGCCAGGTACACGGGATTCTGTTTATACTCCGGGGGGTAAAAACATTCGTAGGGACCGCCATAACCCTTCCCTTTCCTGAAATCCGTCTCCCTTAAGTCACTGATATATTCAGCTGCGAGTTTTCCCGCCGATGGATTGTCCACTTTCGAAATAGCGTAACAGACCCAACCCGTTGGCGTGCCCCAGTAGGCGCCATTCTGATAAGTATTCTTAGCGGACTCTGACATCTCCCAGGCAGTTGAACCGTTAAAGTCGTCCGTGGTGAAGATATGCCTGATATTTCCCTTATACGCTACTACACCCTTCTTATACGCATCAGCAAGCGTCTTACAGGCCGTTTCCAAATCCTTACCCCTTAATACCCCAAAATAAACAGCGAGTGCCGTACCCCATACATCCGCCTGATGGCTTTTTCCGGTCGAAGCGCGCAACATTCCCCGCTCATCGGCGAAGATACGCGGTAAGGCCATTTGTATCTTTTCACCGATCGACCGATATCGGTCGGCTTTCTTTTTATCCCCCAATAGGTTGAATAACTCAGCCAGTTCGTTCGAAGCCCGGTATTTTAAAATAGAAGGGAAACTGAGATCCCCGGTTATCTGCTCTGCATCTCTAAACCCAAAGTCCACCCCCCTGAATCCATCTGTTGTATAAACGATACCGTTATCCTGGTGGGAGGGCGGAACGTTAAAGGCTATCTCCATCCGATCGATCAGTTTTATACCCTTTATCTCCCCCTGCAGTATTTCCTTATTCTTATAGTTCTTTACAAAATAGGTTCCCATATGAATAAAGTAGAACTGATCATCGTACGGAGGTGCTTTCCCCCATGTGCCATTCCCTTGTTCCTGGTAACTGTAAGTCCCCGGGAAATAAATCGGCATCCCATCGTCCGGTCGGATATGATCGGCAATGGCTCCATAAGGCACCATGCTTCCGCCGGCGGTTATCCAGGTCTGATCGCATTGGGTGGAGGCTGTTAGCTTCAGCATATGCTCCTGCTCCTCTTTTCCGATAAGCCCGCTTTCCAACGACATCGCATAATCGCGTATCCAAAAGGAAGGATAATCCCCCCCGGGCCTGATAAGAATTCCCTTCGTGTGATTGTTACCCGTGCCCCCCGGATAAAGCCTGGCCTTCTCCAACGCATCTTTTGTCAACCCTTCCAGATATTCATAATCCCCTTTTGTCAGAACACCTCGTTCACCCACATGCGGCTTCAACTGTGCGCAAAGCTCCATGACAGGCATTAGGCTGCAAAAAAATAAGATGTTTCTGAATTGTATATTCATTGCGTTAAAATAGAATCAAAGCCTTAAAAAAAACCATTCGCTTAAAACACCTCGCCGATGTTAAATTGAAATCCTCCATTCCCATTCAGCCCCCAGCCATAATCCATGCAGAAATTGGTCCTGGAAAATTTGTCCAGCTTTATCCGTATCCCTAACCCGCAGGCAGGCGCGAGGTATTCGAATTTCTTGGACCCTATCTCCGTAGAAGATTCTCCATTGGCGAATAGTACACCGCCTAACAACCCATCAGGCGTTATGCCAAAGCGATATTCCGCCTCCAGGTATACCATATCCTTACCCCTGAAACGCCCTTGCGTATATCCCCTCCCCGTATTCCAGTTGGCATCCCATCCGGTGCTCGGCAAAAGAAGATAAGGAGGATTTCCACTTAACGTTAGCCAATTGTAACTCCAGAATGCTAAAACATTTTTCGAACTCGCAGATAGCTTTTGAAAATGCCGGAACTCCACCAACAACGATTAGCAATTGGCATCGCTACCTAAGAATTTGAATTTAGGACGGTAAGAGACATTCAGATAGGAACCGCCGTCGGGGTTGATCTGGTTTTTCCGGGAGTCGTATAGTAGCCCCAATGAGATACCGGCTGCCGTGGCATTACTATTGAAACCATATTTGTCAAAGTCTGTTCCGCCGCTTGCCGAGTCCTGGCCCCTTGAATTAAGTTCCTCGATGTCCCAATAACGATCGAAATCATACCCCACACCCAGGTATGTATTTTTTCCAATGGTGCGATAAACACTTTGATGCAGGCGGAGATAGTGATAATCGATGAAGTATCCGTTATCCAGTGTAGTGCCCCCGCCCAGGCCATAGGTCATGGAAGGATAGTTCAGGTAGCGCCAGTCCGTTTGGATATTATACTTGTTGCCTTTCGTCCAGATACTACCCGCTATCGGAAAAATGGTTTGCTGATATTGCGTATAGGCGATACTGCTGACAATACTGGAAATATCCTCACTGCCACTGCTATCCGTATAAAAAGCGAACAGGGAGCCAACAAGGATCTGAAACCCGGTCTGTGGAGTGAAATTTGGCGCAATCAGTGGAGAAAAATGAAGTTTGTCAGGCACATGCGTACTGTCGTATGGTCGCCTGGGTGCGCCTTTTTTGAGCAGGCTCCTTAAAAGGATCTTGATATCGGTCTGATCCTTGGGATCGCAGGTGAACAGGCGGTATTTTTTTGCGTTCGCGCTGTCCTGGGCACTCCCGGCGAGTGATAACAAAAAAAGAAAGGACAACAGGGATATATGCAAAAAATACTTCAAATGCAATAAATATTTTAAACGCCCGCCAACTGCAAGCTAAGGATAATTCCCGTCACTTATTTCTTATTGTAAATCAATAAATTGCTAATACTTGCAACCGCTCGATTCCGATATGCCTGCTCCTTGCAGATATGATTTCTCCTTGAAATGAAGTAACTTGTTGGTTTAAAAACTGAGAAATGAATAGCCGTTTTCTCCTGCTTATGGTTTTACTGATTTTACCGGCTGCGCTTTTTTCACAAGCCAGACAAGATACGACTTCCATAAACATTCGGAAAACGACCCATCCGGCGCATAGATACCAGGATGACTCCACTTTTTCCATATTGTTTAATATCAACAATGTTTTTTATACGGCCAAAGATTCGAGGATCGATAATTTTCTTCTTAAATACGGATACAGACCTCCTCAAAATATTCCGGTAGGTATTAATCTCGAATTGGCAGCCACTCCCTTCAACAGCAAAATGACGTATAGCCTAAGCGCCAGTACCATTGTCTCGAGGCAGGACATTATTTCATCGTTCTTCAAACTTGCGGCATACCGGCGATTCTTTGAAAGAAAACATATCTCGATATCCGCGGGCGTCGGCATAGGCACCCATGGCTCCAGGGTTCTATTAAACGGTAAATTGCCCCCAGGTTTCGATAGCTTGGCCAACCGATATAACAAAGAACTGGCATTACGCCGGACGGGAATTGTAATAGAGCCCGTAGTAAGATTTTTCTGGTATCCCCTCCAAACCTCCAGATTCCAGCTTGGCTTTTTTGCCGGCACAGGCTATGATTTCTCCTTTAACAGGGGATGGAAAGTAGGTTATTACAATCCAAGAGGGCAATTCTCCACTTTTAGAGGGATAGGTAAAGCTTCCGATGTACTGACTCACAGGGAATTTGGTTTCGCTTTCAGCGATGGGATAAGCTTCTGCTTTAAGTTTGATTGATCATGACCTATTGAATCACGTTCTGAGAATCAAAACCTCTTCACCACCACATCATCCACATAAAAAATCGTGGGTGCAGTCTGTTCATCGGCCCCCGGCAATGGTGGATCCTTTGTCTCATTAGGCGTCGTCCGGTCAGGCAGGTTGCGCCAATGGTCCGTCCGTAAAGACAAGCGC
>PLXD01000657.1 GCA_003151295.1 Chitinophagaceae bacterium
CCATGAGACAGGACATGCCCTCTATGAACAGGGTTTGCCTGCAGCGTTTTATGGGTTGCCGCTCGGAGAGTATGCCTCCCTCAGCATACATGAATCCCAGTCCAGGCTTTGGGAAAACAATGTTGGAAGAAGCCGGGCCTTCTGGCAACACCGCTTTCCTTTATTGCAAAAATATTTCCCCGGCCCCCTGGAAAATACGACCGTAGAACAATTCTATCGGGGCATCAATAAGGTGCAACCCTCTCTGATCCGCACGGAAGCCGATGAACTCACCTATCATTTCCATGTACTGATCCGGTATGAACTGGAAAAAAGCCTCCTTGAAGGTTCAATCAGCGTTCACGATATTCCGGCCTTTTGGAAGGAATCCTATGCTAAATACTTGTCTGTCAGCGTCTCGGATGACAGAACAGGGTGCCTGCAGGACGTTCACTGGAGTCATGGCAGCTTCGGGTATTTCCCGACCTACAGCCTGGGAAGCTTCTATGCCGCTCAATTTTTTGCGGCGGCCGCCCAAGGCAGCCTGGCACGGGACCTGGATCAGGGGGATACAGGCTCTTTGCTTAGCTGGCTCCGCAGCCATATATATATTTACGGCCGTAGATTTACCGGGGAGGAACTCTGCGGGAAAGCCACCGGGGAAGGCTTGAATATCAATCATTTCCTGGATTATGCACTTGCTAAATATGAGAATATTTACCAACTTTGATACAATGTATTCCTAAATTTTACGTTATATACCAAGCTCTTATGAAACCACTGAAACCACTTTTATCCGTCTTCTTATTGATCCTGGTAGCAACGATGCCGTCCTGCAAGAAATTTGTTCAACAGCAGGAGGAAAAGGCCGCTTTGAACATCATTACCAACGGGGTATGGATTGTAAACAGCTACCTCGCAAATGATAGCGATGTGACGGCCTCTTTTTCCGGTTACGTCTTTCAATTCAAGTCCGAAGGGACCGTAACGGGTGTAAATGGCGCCAGTTCAACCCAGGGTGTTTGGTCCGCCAATATAGTAAGCAGGCAGATCATTTCGAGTTTTGCCGGTGCCCCGGACCCCCTGGCCAGATTGAATGCTTCCTGGACGATCACCGACAGCGGCTCGAACTATGTGAAAGCCAACTCACCGGATCCTTCTGACAGCAGCCATATCAACAAACTTTGGCTGGTAAAGCAATAATTTCCACTATTTCCGGCCAACGCGGCATCTTAACCTTTGGCAATCTCGTAATCAGGTATAATAATCTGTACCCCTTTATCCGAACCTGTCGTTCTAAAATCGGATAGTCCCCCTTGAAAACTTACTTTTGTCCCCGAGAGAATCGGTAACTAAAACACGTTTATCCGTTGAACAGAAAACTATTTTTCCTGCTTATTGAAATATTGCTGGCGTCATTCGTGAAAGGGCAGGTGCCCGTGGCTAATTTTACTGTTATGACGGGCACTACTACCAGCGGTTGTGCTTCGTTTGTTGTAACCTTCCAGGACCTTTCGTTCCCTACTCCCACCAGTTGGACCTGGAATTTCGGGAACGGGTTTCCTTCTTTAAACCAGCCGAATCCAACCGTCATTTATACCAATCCCGGCACGTATCCCGTCACACTGACTGCTAGCAATGGCGCTGGGAGCAGCGTCCCGCTCACCAAATCCGCCTATATCACCGTCTATGCCCTGCCAACAGCCGATTTCAGCTCCAATACCACGACGGGATGCTACCCCTTGAATGTGCAGTTTACGGACAACTCCACACCTGTGGGGACGATCACTACCTGGCTATGGGATTTTGGCGACGGTACAAATGTCATTGGTCCGAACCCTTCTCCCTCTCATTTATATACTTCCGTCACACCTCCGGGCGGCGTCCCGGTCACACTGCAGGTGACCGATAAAAACGGCTGTACCAACGCTCTTACCAAACCCGGCTTTATACAGGTCCCCAACGGGATAAAGGCAGGCTTCACCACGGCCACTACTTCGGTAGGCTGTAAAGTGCCTATCGGGGTGAATTTCACCAATACCACCAGCGGCGGCGCCCCCGGTATAACCTATAACTGGAATTTCGGGGATGGTCCGCCCCCCTCTAACGCAGTAAACCCGCAGCATAATTACAATGCCACGGGTGCCTACACCATATTGCTCACAGCCACCAGCCTGGGTTCAGGGGGAGCCAGCTCCGGTTGCCAGGACACGGTCTCCCAAAAAATCCAGTTGAGCGCCAGCAACGTGCAATCCAGTTTCACCGCAGCGAGTAATGTCTGCATAGGAACGCCGATCCTGTTTCAAAACACGTCCCATCCCCCCCCGAATTCAATATTATGGGATTTTAAGGACGGCACTATTTCGACGGACTATAGCCGCATAAAGATTTATACGACTCCAGGCACCTATTTGGTTACATTGACAAACACCTTTGGGCCCTGCCAGGACGTCGCTACCAAAAGCATAACGATCAACCCCTTCCCAGTCAATAATTTTAAAGTGGACGACAGTACTACCTGTGAGTCTTCCCTGACCGCGAACTTCAACAATCTCTCCAGCAATGCCACCAGTTGGCAATGGAATTTCGGGGATGGATCGCCCATTTCTATCGCTCAGAACCCTATACATCCCTATAACGGTTACGGGAAGTACACGGTGACCCTGATCACTTCCAATTCGACGGGTTGTAACGATACCCTTGTAAAATCAGG
>PLXD01000099.1 GCA_003151295.1 Chitinophagaceae bacterium
TTGTGAATAGCGGGCATCATTAAAACGACGCTTACCCAGCTGACCGGCAATAATGTGAGGAAGGATCCGTTTGAATTATCTAAGACCCAATTTGTATAGATAATCCATGCACATGCCGGGAAAAGCCTTCGCAATATCCATTATTCTAATGGTGCATGTCCTGCACATGCTGGCAGCCCCTACCCCATACCCCCTCGATGGAATAAAATCCCTTTACCGAAAAGCCGATAAATTTTTTAACCTTTCCCACCCGACTCCCGAGACGGATTTGATGGCCCTTAACCTGTTCGGGAAGGTCATCGAAGAAGCGGAAAACACCCGTTCCCTGGAAGAACTCCTTTTCCAATCCTATATCAAAAAAGGGGTGTTACTGGACGTAAAGGGCAGTTATACAGAGGCACTTACCGCTTATGCGGGCGCCTTGCGGTGCTTTCGCCGGCACCCGGATTGGAATGATTCTTTATTATTCAAAGTATATATCTATGCCGGTCCCGATTATTACCACCTGGATAATTTCGATACTGCCTATTCTATGCTCAATAAAGCCGAGTTGCTGACGGAAAAATACCCCACCCTTCAGGAACGGGACCGGTTATACAATGCGCTCGGAGCCCTTTATTATGAGAGCGGCAACTATCTGCAGGGCAGGAACTATTTCAATCGCGCCCTGGAGATTATTCGTAAGGAAAAGCCGGATGATAAGACCTCCACAATCAATTTCGGGAACAATATAGCCAGTTGCCTCTATAAACTGGGTGCTTACAGGGAATCCCTGGAAATGTATCGCCACCTGGGGCAATTCGGGAAATACTCCGATGAGATCTATCTAATATATGGGCAAATCCTATATAGGCCTGGCCGATTATACGCATGCAATGGCCCTCTACCGAAAGGTAAACCCGGAGAAAGTACCCGGGGTTTTCAACGAGATGGCCTATACTCAATACCTGATGGGAAGAGAGGATTCAGCCCTATTCTTTCTCGACAAGTGGCGGATGAAGGTTCCCACAGGCCGCCAGTCTAAAATAGACGCTGGTATTAACGATTTGTACAAGGCCCAGGTATTGATCGCAAAAGGACAGCACCTCGCAGCCATCAATCGCCTGCAACAGGCGATCATCACCTTTTCGGGAACTTTTACAAATACCGACATACGCGCCAACCCGCTCAATTTTACAGGCTCCTTCGCTTCTTACCGCTTATTCGATGCCTTGTCCAGCAAAGCCAATGCACTGAAAATGCTATATAAGCAGCAAGGTAAGGAAGAATACCTGCTGGCAGCCCGTCAGGCTTATAAGAGTGCCATCCTGCTGTTCCGCTATATTGAGAAGACCTACACCACCGATGATGCCAGGCTGTTCCTGAAAAAGAACAACCAGGATCTTTACGAGAACGCTTTTCTCATATGTCTCGAATTGGATCATTTACACTCCGGGGGATCCTATCTCGAAGAAGCTTTCGAAACGGCGGAAAAAAGCAAAGCTTCTATTGTTTCCGGAAACCTGGACCTCATGGACTCACGGAGGATACCAGGCGTCGACCCGAAGCTCCTGCAAAAGCAAAGGGCCATCAAATATAATATTGCCCGGCTGGAATTAAAGAACGATGCGGAACAAGGAAGACCGGCCCCACCATCCATGGCCAGACAGAAAGCCGATTATGAGATCGAGCTATCCTTTATACAAAAGAACATGGAATTGAATAGCGCTTATTACAAGTTGAAGTTCGAAGACTCCTGTCCTTCCGTAAAAGATCTTCAGAGTCAGTTGCATGCCCGTCAGGCCCTAGTCAGTATGTTTGTCTCCGGAGTGGGATTGCATATATTCACCCTGACGTCGTCTTCTTTCCGGTATATTTTAATCGATTCCTTCCCTTCCTTGTCGCAGGATGTGAAGAGCTGGACAGATATGCTGAATAGCACGGGAACCGGACGTCGTTTCGGCGATAAGACTCTGGAAACCCGTCTTTCCAGGCGACTAGTCAAACCCCTCCTGGCAGCACTGGAGGGAACGGATGAATGGACCATTATCCCGGACGATATTTTCTACCTGCTTCCCTTCGAATCCCTGCCGGTAGATGATGAGGGGCATGCGCTGATAGAAAATACGACGATCAGTTACCAGCTCTCCGCAAAATTCCTGTCCGAGCCCTTCCTGCGGAAGAGAGAAAACTTCGATAATTATTCCGTCCTTTCCTTCGCTCCATTCGCCGGCAAGGGGGAATGGGTCAATACCCGCCCGGTTAAGTTCATGGACCGGTTACCCGGCTCCGCGCTTGAAATAGCCGGTCTGCCGGGCAGACAGTTTGTCAATGAACAGGCCACCAAAGAACATTTTCTTCAGGAGATGAATCATTACCCGGTCGTTCACCTGGCCACGCACGCCTTGTCTGATCCTCAGAATAGGCAGGGCTCGATAATCTGCTTCTACCCACAACAGAAAGGGCCTATGGATGATTGCCTCTTCCTTCCGGAATTATACGGACTGAACATGGATTCCACAGACCTGGTCATCCTGAGTGCTTGCGAGAGCGGGAAAGGAGAGATCGTAGATAATGAGGGCATGATGAGCTTATCACGGGGATTTATGTATGCCGGCTGCGCCAGCACCATCAATAGTCTGTGGAAAGCGGATGATGCGTCTACTGAAGACATTCTGCGGAAATTTCACGTATACCTGGAGAAAGGCTATACGAAGTCGGCCGCTCTGCGTCAAGCAAAACTGGATTATATCCATGGTAACGCCATATATACTACGCCGAATTATTGGGCACATCTGATCCTGGTAGGAAATACTGATTCCATAATGAAAAAAGGCATGAGCCGTGGGTGGCTCTATCTCCTTATTATCAGTGTCTGCCTCGGAGCCGTCTTCATAAGCGCCCTGTTCATTTGGAGCGCAGGATCAAAAGGTCGATACCGTTCATACGAGAAACCTGCTTATTGAATAAATGATGGGGATCCGACTTGATTTTGTCCAAAAGAGCCAGGGCAGGAGAGGTTTGATGAGAAGCCAGATAACTCATGGCTAAATAATATTCGGCCTCATCCTGGAAATAGGGCTCCTTTGATTGTTCGTTCGACTGGATCAGGCTTTTAAACAGGCCGATGGCTTCATAATATTCCTTTTGCTCCATATAGGCCATACCCGTCAAAAAATAATCCTTACCTGTCTTTGATCTTGTGAATTGAAAAGTATGGACGACGGAAGACCAGTCTTTGTCCTGGTAGGCTTTTTCAAGCGTGTTAAGCCCTTCTCCCCCCCGAGTGCTTCCGAGGGCATAAGAAGAATAATAAGTATCAAAGATCTCTGAAGGGCTTGTAAACAAGTATTTACCGATTCCGCCCACGCAGGTCGCGAATAACAATACGGCGGCGATCCTCCTGGAAGACATGCTGAATCTGCGGACGATGCCGGCGCCGCCGGCCGGTATGCTACCGGTCACTTCATTCTGAATGACGGGCATTTCCACTAATGTTCCGCCAGTCTGCCCGATTTTAAAACCCTTCACAACGGATTGCACTTCCCTGGATATGGCATTAAATTGAATGGCCTCCAGTGCAACTCGTAGAATTGCCCATTCTTTGGAGGTCTCCGGGTCATCTCCGGTTGAAGGAACGGTCTTATCCCGATTCGCCGGATCGGCAAGTTCTTTATCGAGAAGGTCAATTAATAGTTGATGTTTATCTTGTANNATGTATTTCTTTAGGAAGCAGTCGTTAGGAAAATAAATAAGAAAGAAAAGCGGGAAAACGTGGGCGTATTCTATAATGAATTCGGAAATAGTCAAGGAAAAAAAGTCAACGTTTTCAAAGGATATTGAAATCAGTTGGTTTTCTGTACGGATATTGGAATGGTTTATAGGATACGTTGACTTTTGAGAACTGGAAGATGATTAAACATCTGTGGTTGCCGTAGGATTTGGATTACTTATACTAATTGTTATTTACTGCAATGGAATTACAAGAAGGGTACGATAAATTTCATATAATTATTTTACAGGTGAATTAAATTGGTCTCATCAGGATATCGGATCAGGACTTCATCAGGATTTGG
>PLXD01000293.1 GCA_003151295.1 Chitinophagaceae bacterium
CCCCTCTACTTTGCCTTCACTGGGTTGCGAACACAGATAGGACTCCTGAACGATGGGCATTTGTGGGCTGTCTGCGGGTTGATCATTTTTTTCGCCATATTCGGAAAATTTGGCGGCAGCGCTCTTGCAGCAAGAATTACAGGACAGTCGTGGAAAGATTCCTTTTCAATAGGTGCGCTCATGAATACGCGGGGATTGATGGAGCTGATCGTTTTAAATATCGGTTATGATCTGGGAATCCTATCGCCAAAAATATTCGCCATCATGGTCATTATGGCGCTTACCACCACTTTTATGACCACCCCTTTGCTTGACCTGGTCGAATACATGGCGGATTTGAGGAAGAGGCCATTAGTGAGGAATAGCCAGGAGAAATGAGTATGCGATAAAGTGATCGTGATGTGCGAATGAAACGGGGATCCCCATCTCTTCTGCTCCCTTTAATACGATCGGATAACCGGCCGCGTTCTTTTCTATCCGTAAACAATCGCTGCAATCGCTCAAAATTAAAAGATCCAGCTTATTTAATACAAACGCTCTGACCGCCGACGATTGATAATCGGAACCGGGATGATCGATCCATTTAACGCCCCACCGGATATTTTCAAAATCTTCCGCTTCATTCACGACTGTAGAAATAAATTCAGCATGGATCTTTGACCTGAAATGAAAAATATCGGATTCAAAAAGAACGGTGCCCCGGTAAAACTCTTCGGAGGATCCGGCTTCCCCACTCTCCCATTGAGCGCCTTCGAATTTTGTAATCCGGCGGTTATACGGAGGAACGATCTGCTGAACGATGATTTTTGCCGGTGAGAATATTAGCCCGGGAACGGTTCTTTTCCGGTATTTATATACCGATTCCTTAACAGACCACAACATCCACAGGAAGTTTTCAAAAGGCATTTCCGGGAATACCTGACTGCAGTAAAGCGCAAGTTCGGAAACAGAAAGGATCTTTGAATAAAACCCGGCATTGTTCGACCGTTGTTTATCGATGCCTTTCAGCGCCACTATATCATTGCCCGTGCTTTTACTCACGATCATATTTTAATCACGCTCGTATTTATGATTCATTTTTTCGGCGATCACATCTATGCAATTTTTTACATCGACCATTTTTTCCGCCGAGTCTAAATCAATTTCTATATCGTATTTCGATTCCGCATCAATAATGATATCCACCAGGTTAGCCGAATTGATTTTAAGGTCCCTTATCAGATNNGCCGAATTGATCTTCAAATCTTTTATCAGGTTGGTATCTTCGGTGATCCCCCCCAGCAGTTCCTTATTTTCAGTATAAGGCGTCAGCACCTTCTTAAGTTCATCCAGAATTTCTCGTCTATCCATTATGATTATATTTTGAAAATATTAAACAGGCATTAACATCTCCAAATCCAAAATTTGCTTTGGCCACTGTGTTAATCTCTTTTTTTACCATTGTTGTCGGCAGCTTGTCGACGCTTACCATCTTTAAAATTTCGGGATTGACATCCTCCAGGTTGATATTTGGATGCACGAACTGATGCGTGATCTGCAATACCGCCGCAACAGCCTCAATGGACCCTGCGGCGCTAAGGCAATGTCCTATCATCGATTTTAATGAATTTATCAGGGGGAAATCATCGCCTTTTCTATCCAGTGCCAGGCTCCAATTTCGAATTTCCAGCGCATCTGCTGCAGTAGCAGTCAGATGACCACCTATCAAGTCTATCGATCGGGGGCTGATATTCGAATTTATGAGCGCATCTGAGATACACTTGATAATTCCTTCGGAACCGGGCGCTGTCATGGAGCCCCCGCCCCGCTGTCCTCCGGAATTAGTACTCCCTCCTACGATTTCCGCATAGATGGTAGCGTTGCGCGCTAAGGCAAAATCCAGGTCCTCCAGGATCAGGGCGCCCGCGCCCGAACCGGGAACAAAACCACAAGCGGAGCTACTCATCGGGCGGGAAGCCTGTTCAGGATGATGATTAAATTTCCTTGCCAAAACCCGCATGGAATCAAAAGTACCGAAAATGTAGGAATCCACGTACTCGGCACTTCCGACCAGCATGCGTCTTGCAAAGCCGTGCTTTATGTATTCATAGCCCATTAGAATGGCCTGTGTGCCGGTGGCGCAAGCCGCGGAATTAGTAATGGTCCGGTTACCCAGCGCCAATCGTCCCGAGAGATACGCGGTTATCCCACTGATCATAATCTGCTCCACGATTCTGGAACCCAACTTTCTTGCTTCCTTGCCATCCACCTTGGTAATGACATTTTTGACCACTTCCGTATCGCCAACGCTGCTACCGAAAATACAACCTGTTTCCCAGCGCGGCAGTTCACTGTCAATGCTGATTCCTGCATCTGTCCATGCATCCAATGCCGCCTTTATACCATACCCGATACCGATGGCCTTCAAACCATGAAATGTCGTTTCCGGGATGTAGTTCTTTAGTTGGTCCCATTCAAAGACAGGCTGGCCGGCGACCTGGCAATTGAACCTGAGCTCCTCGTACTGCGGCACGAATCTCACTCCTGAAACGCCGTTTCGAATGGAATGTAAAAAAGCCGGAATCCCCACCCCATTGGGAGAAACAACTCCTAAGCCCGTAATGACGACACGGTGGTCCATTGTGCTTATTTTTAGTTCAGCATTTTTTAATCATACCGGAAAACATTCCCTTTGCAACCAACTCTTCTGCCTCATTGCGCATTTCCACGTAACATTTAAGCTTACCGAAACGGAAATATTGTTTCCTGGAAATTACGGTTACTTTCTCTCCCGGTAATACCATTTTGTAAAAAGAAACCTCTGTTGTAGTAAGCAGGGGCAATACCCCATCCGCTCCAACACTAAATTCCCCGCAAGGCCGGGTGATCAGGTATATCCCTAATACCACCAAGCCGATTTGCGCCATTATTTCGGTAATAATGACACCCGGAGTAATAGGATTCCCGGCAAAATGGTCCTCATAAAAAAAAGCATCTTTTTTCAAAGTATAATCCCCTGCCACTTCCTCCTCATTCAACGATGAGATGTTGTCGACAAAAAGGAAGGAAGATTTATACGGCAGATGACTTAATATATCGTTGTACATAATATCTTCTACCTGTTTTTAATCATTAGGTTTAAAGGCAATGCTCACCCCCATCCACATGTATTACCGAACCGTTTATCCAGGATGCTTCTTCAGTGCAAAGCAAATAAATGACGTTTGCCACGTCCTCCGGCTTCGTCATCCTCCCCAAAGGGTTTCTTGCGATCGATACATCAATGAGCTTTTTGCTTGCAGGTATTTTCTTCAATGAAGGCGTATCGGTAATTCCTGCCTGTATCAGATTTGTTTTCAATCCATATTTGCTTAACTCGATCGCCATATAGGTCGTAAGGCTTTCAAGCGAGGCCTTGGCAATGGAAACGGCGGCATAGCCTTCCCAGTATTTATGGGCCCCTTCGCTGGTGAGCCCAATTATCCGCGCATCCGCGTGGAAAAGTTCCTCCCTCAAAAGAGATCTTACCCAATCCAACAAACTGGTAGCCATGGCATAGGTAGTAAGCTGGATATCTTCCATCGAAAGAATCTCATAATTTTCTTCCCGCCCGGCATCCTGTGGAACATCCTGTGAAACTATCAAAGGCTTTACATTACCTCGCGCGATGGAATGAAGCAGCAACCTGACGCAATGCTTTTTACCGGTCATGGATGAAAATTGCTGAATAAACGATATCCTGGCTGCTTCATCCAATGCGTTTATATTAAATGGGATAATGGTTATATCAAATGCGGCGGCTATCGATGAAAACTTTTCTTTCAGCGATCTTTCAGCCACTGCAGTTTCTCGGTAAAGCACAGCGATATTCATGCCATGACAGGCCAGCTTTTCAACGGCTGCAAGTCCAAAGCCGCTTGAGCCACCCAAAATAACCGACCACATGCCGGAAAACTGTTCTTTATTTTTATACAGCATTTTTATAGAACTGACCCTTTTAAATTCCTGTTTTTTGCTTGTCCGTCTGATGAATAAATAGCCGGGCAGGATGCGCCCGGATTAAACCTTCAAAAATAAGTGAAATCCCCCTATCAAAGGCCAGACCAGGATGTTATATATCATTATAATTAATTAATTTGCCTTTTGAAATAGCCGGAACAGGACAGATTAAGGGAATGGATAAGTATTTATTGCGCAAGTTATTGATTTATAACTAACTATACATATTAATAGTATCTCTGTCAGATTTAGCACCTCCATCAATCGACCTATGAAGCTGAGAATGATTTTTGCACTGGTTTCCATATTGTCCGGATTGGTTATCCAGGGAAAGGAAGTATGGGGGGAGATCTTTAATAAACAGGCATTCTATAACGTAATGGCATCAGGAAATGTGGATGAGATCAATGCGGAACTAATCAGCGTTTCGGCCGCTCCTATCGTTGAAAAAGAAGCTTATGAAGGAGCTTTACTCATGAAGAAAGCCGGATTGATGACCAAACCGTCGGATAAATTGAAATTCTTTAGATCGGGGCGAATAAAACTCGAGTCTTCATTAATAAAAGACAGCAGCAATGGAGAGTATCATTTTCTACGTCTTATTGTGCAGGAACATGCCCCCGGGATCGTTAAATACCGCGCAGATCTGAAAAAAGACAGTCAAACTATTCACAATACTTTTAAAAATTTATCACCTATCGTTCAAAAGGCCATTATTGATTACAGTAAAAATTCAAAAATATTGCGCCCGGAAGATTTTTAATTTTACAGTAACATGAGTAAGAAAGTGTTAGCTATCTATTATTCGCAATCCGGCCAGTTGGGGGAAATTATTGATTGTTTTACCGCACCTCTTATTGAATCAGGTGCCTCCGTCGAAAAAGTAAGCATCAAACCGGTGAGCGATTATGCATTCCCCTGGACGGGTGAACGATTTTATAGTGTAATGCCTGATTGTGTTTTGGGGATTACCAAAGAACTGGCCCCTTTTAAGCTAAAGGAATCTTCGTATGACCTCATTATTATAGGCTACCAGGCGTGGTTCTTGTTTCCAAGCATCCCCTCTAATTCTTTATTGAATGACCCGGAGTTCAGGACTATTGTAAAAAACACCCCGGTTATAACCATCACCGGAGCAAGAAATATGTGGCTCAATGCCTTTGAAGGAGTTAAAAAATCTCTTTCCGAAGCAGGAGCCAACCTGGTAGGCAATATTGCGTTGGTAGATAAACACCCTAATATAGTCAGTTTTGTGACCATTTTTCATTGGCTGTTAAAAGGCAAAAAGGACCGGTATCTGAATATCTTCCCAATTCCGGGCGTCGCAGAGCCGGACATCGTTCACGCGAAAGTATACGGCTCCATCGTGCTCCCCTATCTGAACAAAAATAATTGGGATGGAATGCAGGCAGCGCTGGTTCGTGATAAGGCAGTCGAATTGAAATATATTTTATGGTTACTTGAATCCAAAGCAGTTCCTACCTACACGGTATGTGCAAACTTTATTGTAAAAAGGAAAAAAAGAACGGCCTGGCTGGTAGTATTCAAATACTATCTTTTATTTGCGCTGTTCATAGGCGCTCCTATCCTTATCGTGATTGATGCCATTTTTATCAAGCCGTTTTTGTCCGGTCGTATAAGAGCTAAGAAACAATATTATTTGGAATTGAATTAACTAAAACAGGTATGTCCCTTAAGCAGGTCTATATAACCAATACATCCGTCTTTCTTCCCAACGATCCGGTATCCAACGATGATATGGAATTGTATCTTGGTTACATCAATGAGAAACCTTCCAAATCAAGAAAAATCGTTTTAAGGAATAATGGAATAAACACCAGGTATTATGCGCTGACAAAAGAAGGAAAACCCACACATACCAATGCGCAGATGACAGCCTTGGCAGTAAAGTCTTTATTCGCGGCAAACCCTGAAGAAATAAAGAAAGTTGAATTGCTGGCATGCGGGACCTCTTCCCCCGATCAAATGATGCCGTCCCATGGTGTAATGACGCATGGCTGGTTGCCTGAAACAAATGCCATTGAAGTAGTTTCACCCTCCGGCGTATGCTGTGCGGGCATGCATGCTTTCAAATATGCATATATGGCGGTTAAAACGGGCGATGTTAAATTGGCAGTCGCCACCGGGTCGGAAAGGTTTTCCGGCTCGCTTGTTTCGAATGTTTTTGAAGAAGAGGCACAGAAATTGAAAGAACTGAAAAAGAACCCTTATATAGGATTTGAAAAGGAATTTTTAAGGTGGATGTTGTCTGATGGTGCTGCCGCCTTTTTATTGTCGGATAAACAAAATGAAAATGGGTTAAGTCTCCGCGTAGAATGGATAGAGGGTGTCTCGTACGCCAATGAAATGGAAACCTGTATGTATATGGCAAGTGAAAAGTTGCCGGATGGCACATTGAAAAGCTATATGGATTTTACACCGGAAGAAATTATCAGCAAATCCATTTTAAGCATCAAACAGGATATCAATTTATTGAGCAACAATATCGTCCCACTGGGTGGGAAAAGAATAAAAGAAATTTTCGAGAGAAAAGGGCATACAGCAGAGGATGTTGATTATTTTCTGCCGCATATATCCAGCGAATTTTTCAAAAGCAAGATTTTCGAGATAATGGAGTTATATGGAACGGGCATCCCTTATGAAAAATGGTTTCTTAACTTAAGCAGCCTGGGAAATGTAGGAGCCTGCTCCGCCTACCTGATGGTCGATGAATTATTCCATAGCGGAAAATTGAAAAAAGGAGAGAAAATTCTATTACTAGTTCCGGAAAGCGGCCGGTTCTCATACATGTATGCCATGCTGACGGTCTGCTGACGGAATTCAATATTTTTTGTATGAATCTCACCATGACAAAAATTAACGGATGAAAAAAGAAGATGTCCCCCAGGATCTGAGTTCACTTGGGAAAATCACAAAAGAAGTTTGTTATGCCACCGATCATTCAGGCAAGTATGTTACCGAATTGAGCCGCGGCTGGGATATCAAAATCACGGCGCTGGATACGGCCTGGGAGGATATTGAAGACCGTATCAAAATTGCAGGAGAAAAAGTATCGAATGGCCACGCGAGCCCCATACTGTATTTCATGGAAAGAGGGCTTATGGATACAGGAATCGTTGCGGCTTATACCGGTTTCCGGAAGTGGCAGGTAAAAAGGCATCTGAAACCGGCCGTTTTTAAAAAATTATCCGATAAAAAATTGCAACGATACACCGAGATTTTTAACGTGAGCATAGAAGAGCTTAAAAGCATGACTGTACATGAAGATTGATTTTAAACATATACAGGCGGCGCATTGTAAAACGGGTGTCACCCGCAACCTGTTGAGATACGCGGGCGTGGACAAGATGACAGAGCCGCTGGCCTTCGGCATCGGCGCGGGATTGTTCTTTGTATATATCCCGCTCCTGAAAATAAATAACGGACCCGTGATTGCTTTCCGCACGCTTCCGGGACATATTTTCAAAAGAACCTGCCGGTCGTTAGGAATTCCGGTCATCCGAAAAAAATTTAGCAGCAAAGAGCAGGCAGAATCTTTCCTGGAAGAATGCCTGGAAAAGGGGCAGCCGGTAGGCTGCCAGGTAGGCGTTTATTATCTTTCCTATTTCCCTAAAGAATATCGTTTTCATTTTAATGCTCATAATTTAGTCGTTTATGGTAAAGAGCCGGACAATTACCTGATCAGCGACCCGATCATGGAGAATCCCACCCTCTTAACCCCTTATGAACTGGCACGTGTCCGTTTTGCCAGGGGAGCATTGGCCCCGAGGGGGCAGTTATACTACCCCGAAAAAGAGGCCCCGATCACGGATGACCGGATGAAAAAAGCCATCAGAAGCGGTATCGACAAAAATGTCCGCAACATGCTTCACATCCCGACATATATGGTCGGTGTAAAAGGGATAAAATACACAGGCAATAAAATAAAAAAATGGCGCGATAAATTAGGGTTGAAAAAAGCAGGTCTGTACCTGGCGCAAATGGTGCGTATGCAGGAGGAAATAGGGACGGGCGGTGGGGGCTTTCGCTATATTTACGGTGCCTTTTTGCAGGAAGCATACAGCTATCATCCCAACGATCAATTGCTGGAAATTTCCAATATGTTTACCCGGTCGGGGGATTCCTGGCGCGAGGCAGCCGTGCAAGCTGCCGGTATTTATAAGGGCAGGATCGGTGAGCAGCAGGATTTCAATATAATGGGCGATTACCTGCTGGAAATATCGGAAATGGAAAAACAGGCATTCCAGGCATTGTCGAAAATTAAATGGCATTCATCATGAACCCTTTAGCAGTCGACATAGAAAACCTCGGGTTTAGCTACCCGGGACAATCAGGCGTGTCTTTCTCTCACTTCAATTTGAAAATAGCGGTTGCCGAAAGATTCGGTTTGTTCGGCCCCAATGGAGCAGGAAAAACCACCCTCATGTACCTGATGACCGGTCTGCTCTCTTTGCGGGAAGGAAGCATCCGGATTTTAGGAAATGACACAAAAAGGCAAAACAAATCCGTGAACCGTTTATTCGGATTTATTCCCCAGGATTTTTCCTTTTACGAGGAACTGAGCCCGGTCGAAAACCTGGAATTCTTTGGTGCGTGGTCCGGCCTTCACCGGAAAGAGATCAGAAAAAGAACCACTGAGCTGCTGGAAATACTGGGTTTGACGGAAGTCCGCAATAAGCAGGTACGGAAATTTTCCGGAGGAATGAAACGCAGGCTGAATCTTGCGATAGGAGTAATACATCGGCCACGCATACTATTCCTGGATGAACCGACGGTCGGCGTGGACGTACAAACCAGAGTTGCCATTATTAATTACCTGAAGGAGCTGAATAAAAATGGCACCACGCTTGTCTATACCTCCCATCAGTTAAGCGAAGCGGAAGATCTATGCGAGAAAATAGCGTTACTGGATGAAGGAAAAATCATTGCACACGACGACCTCACCAAGCTGCTCGCAGAACACCGGCAGGAAGGACTGGAAGGTTTGTTTTTAAACCTGACAGGCAAAAATTACAGGGACTATCATGTATAAACTTTGGTCCACCATAATAAAGGACGTCCGGATTTTAACCCGCGATAAAGTTGGACTTATCCTCATGTTTGGCATGCCCGTCATATTGGTAATCGTGATCACCAATATCCAGAACAGCACTTTTGAATTAGTAAATAAAAATAAAACACCCCTGTTAATATGTAACAGGGATACAGGGGAGGCCGGCAGGCAATTCATACAAGCCATTGATAAAATAGGCATGTTCAGACTGCAATCCGTCCCAAAGGATCAAAGTGAAAAAAACATCACCGATCGCATGCATGCAAAGGATGCCCTTCTTGCAGTGATCATACCGCCGGATTTTTCTTCGAAAATCGATGCAAAGGCAAAAAAAGTGGCCGGTAAAGCCTTGAATACTTTTGGCCTGGAAGGAGATAAGCCCGGTACCGCAGGAGACAGTATGGAGCCCATCACTTTATACTATCATCCCATTCTGCAACAAACGTTCCGGAGTTCCGTACAGGGCGCCATCTACAGTGCGTTGCAGCTGGTGGAGAGCAGGCAAATATTAAAGACCCTGTATTTTTCTATCAATGAGAAGCAACTGCCGGATACATTAGAAAATGACATGCTGAACAACCGGTTGACCATCAACGAAATTCCCATTTCGCTCGATGGCAGCAGGAAGGTTCCCAATGCTTCACAGCATAATGTACCCGCCTGGACCGTCTTCGCGATGTTTTTTGTAGTTTTATCCCTGAGCGGCAGTATCGTCCGGGAGAAATTGAACGGAAGCTTTATCAGGCTAAAAACCTTGCCTACCAACTATATCCTGGTATTATTGTCAAAACAGATCACTTACCTGGCGGTCACCATGGCCCAGGCTGCGGTCATCTTTGCCATCGGGGTGTGGTTATTTCCTTCCATGGGCTTGCCTGCCCTGAATCTTCCTTTGGACAGTTCCGGCTTATTTTTTGTTTCGCTGCTTTGCGGATGGTGCGCCGTTAGTTATGCCATTTGTATCGGTGTATTTGCGCAAACACAGGAGCAGGCGAATGGTTTTGGTGCAGTATCCATCGTTATACTTGCTGCCATCGGCGGGCTGATGGTACCTGGTTTCGCAATGCCCGGTTCTTTTAGAACCATCATGAAAATATCTCCCTTGCATTGGTGCCTTGAAGCATATTATGGTCTGTTCCTTGAAGGCGGAAAACTGAAGGATATTTTGATGAATATTATACCTTTATTCATTATTGCCATTCTGATCCAGTTGATAACCCTTTGGGGCCTGAAAATAAAAAAACTGATTTGAATCATAATAATAAAATGGAAACAGCACAGTTAAAACAACACCTCAAAAAGCAAATCATAGCGTTCCTGAACCTGACATCTTTAACACCCGAAGAAATAAAGGATGATCGGCCTTTGTTTGGAGAGGGAGAAGGGTTAGGCCTGGATTCCATTGATTCCCTGGAGCTCATAGTTTTGCTCAACAGGGAATACGGAATCGCCATAAAGGATCCCAAAGAAGGACGAAAGGTATTGGTAGATATCAACACCATGGTGGTTTATATCGAAAAAAACAGGACAAAGTAAATTTTCGTTCATTGAGCAAGATTTTCGTTACAGGAATGGGGGTCATAAGCGCTATAGGAAGCACGCTGACCGAAAATCATACGGCCTTATTACAGGGCAAATCGGGCATTTCGAGACTAAATAACCTCCCGACCAGGTATGCAGGCATGCTGCCATTTGGAGAAATAACGATCGATAATGAAAGACTGCTGGAAAAGTTGAAGGTAAATGATCCCGGAGGAATCACCCGCACTTCCTTACTGGCCCAGCATGCCTTGAAGGAAGCCATCCTGGACGCCAAAATGACCGATTCGCAGCTTGTCGCTGCGGATACTGCGCTGGTGAGCGCAAACACCGTAGGAGGCATGTGCCTGATGGATGAATTATATCGGGATGTCAATAGAAATTCCAATGGCTCCCCCTTTCTTTCCTCCTATGATCAGGCCTCTGTAAACATATATTTACAGGCATATTATAAGATCAATGGGATTGTGAATACCATCAATACCGCCTGTTCCTCCTCCGCCAATGCCATTATGTACGGGGCCCGGCTCATTAAAAACGGGCTGGCAAGAAGGGTCATCACCGGAGGAGCAGACAGCCTTTCGAAATTTACCATCAATGGATTCAATTCCTTACATATTCTTTCCCCGGAAATTTGTACCCCCTTTGACCGGGATCGGAAAGGCCTGAATTTGGGTGAAGGCGCTGCATTTCTGGTCCTGGAAAGAGAAGAGGATATTATTGACAAAAAAGTTTACGCGGAGATCACCGGATATGCCAATTCAACCGATGCTTTTCATCCATCTTCCCTATCGAAGGATGGGGAGGGGCCTTATCTTGCAATGAAAGGAGCTTTGGCCTCCGCCCGGCTTGACAAGGACCAAATCGATTTTATCAATGCACACGGCACCGGCACGGAAAATAATGATGAGGTAGAAAGCATCGCTATGATTCGTTTGTTTGGCGAACCGCCGCCCTTCGTCTCCACAAAATCGAATATTGGCCATACTTTAGGAGCTTCCGGCGCCATCGAAGCTGTATACAGCATTTTAAACCTTGTCCACCAGGAAGTATATGCCGGCCTTCATTTTAAACGGCCGATTCCGGAGACAGGTCTGCATCCTGTTGAAAAATATGAGAAAATCGCCTTAGACCATGTCATGTCCAATTCTTTTGGTTTCGGCGGCAATTGCACATCCTTGATTTTCTCCAAAGCCTGNNCTGCTTTATATCCATCAAACAAGCTGTATTTCGCCGCAACAAACTTTTTCAAATAAGAATATCGAATTGTTGCATGAATCGGTAAACAACATGCTGAAGGTCATTGAACCCGCATATGAGGGCATTCCGCCAAATATATTGCGCAGGATGGCTAAATCCTCCAGGATGGGCGTGGGTGCCGCATTGTCCTTGATTCAAGATAAGGGAGTATCCATCAATGGGATCATTATAGGAACCGCCAATGCCGGAATGGAAGAAAGTATTCAATTCATGAAACAGATCACCGATCATGAAGAAGGTATGCTGACGCCGGGGACTTTTGTACAAAGCACCCCAAATGCCATCGCATCGCAGATAAGTTTACTGAGCCGCAATAAAGAATATAACATTACGCATGTACATAGAGGGCTGGCTTTTGAAAATGCATTGATCGATGCCTCGATGCTGCTGAAAGAGAATCCCACCGACACTTATTTGTTAGGGGGGGTGGACGAGATAGGAGCCCGCAATTACAACATTGATTATTTAGCCGGTTGGTATAAAAAAGAGCCGCTCTCCAGCAAACAGTTGTATGAAGTAAATTCTGCCGGTAGCATGGCAGGAGAAGGCGCCTCCCTGTTCCTCGTCAACAACAAAAGGGAAAATGCGGCGGCCAGGGTTCATGGGCTGACCACTATTCATAGTGATGAGGTGGATGCTGTCAGGGATCGATTGCAGAATTTTATCGATACACAAGTGCCGGCTGGCGAAAAAATAGATCTTTTGCTTTCGGGGGAAAATGGGGATAACCGCCTGTACCATTTTTTCGCTTCCTGTGAGGCGGTCATGGATAAAGAGGCCACCCTGGCCCGCTTTAAACATATGAGCGGGGAATATCCCACTGCATCCGCATTCGCTCTTTGGCTTGCCTGCCACCTGCCGGGAGGCCAGTCCCTTCCTCAACACATGATAAAACGGTCATCCAGAAAAACCGAATATAAAAATGTGCTCATTTACAATAACAATAATGGGGCTCAACATAGCTTTATACTGGTCCAGCCCCTCTCTATTGAGACCGGCATATAGATTTTTAACAGGCCGAAAGCAATAGTAAGGAATGATGAATATTCTGATAATGATTGTAAATCAAAATTCTCCTTATTGCATTACTCTTTCCGTCCTGGTGCCGATCATCATTTCCTTCCTGGTACAGATCATCATTTCCGTCACGGAACCGGTTGTCCTCATGATCCCGGTATACGGCGGCGGGCACGGCCCCCGTTTTTATAATATTGGCTGCCAGCCATAAAGCGAAAGAGGCGGAGCTGGGATATTCACCGCACAAATTCTTATAATGGATCGAATCGCTGCGGCTAAAAATAGTCTGCTTTAACTGCCGATAGATAGTATCGCCTTTTGTGTCGCCGTTATTTCCGGTTATTATCAAATCGATATCCTCTATACCGATCGAATGAACCGTTAAAAAAGAGGAGATCTGATCCTGGATATCCCGTATATCATGGGGTTTATAAAAAGTTGTAATGGCATCGAATCGGGCATAATCGCTCGCTGAGGGTTGGTCTGTCAATAAAAAAAAGGCCGCGCCTTCTCCTGCAAGGGTACCTTTTGAATCAAACCCTTTTGGGTCGACTCCTTCTGAATCGACTCCTTTTGAACCGGGCAGCCGCTTATATAAGCCGAAACGGGTCAGAATGGCATGGCTACTATCCGTTATCTCATCCACGCTGCCTACCAATACATGGGAAGCTTCCTTTTCCTGCAACAGCATCATGCCGTCGAGTAAGGCGCTTTCAAAAGAGAATCCCCTGTGGACAAAGGTATTGTTGTAATGATGGCATTGAAGCATCAGAGCAATCTGGCCTCCAACCGTATTATGGGTGGATTGTATAAAGGCAGTGGGGGAAAGCATCTCCTCCTGCTGTTGAATGATACGGGTTAAAAAGAGCCCTGTGTCTTCGAGGCAACCGAAGGCAGTACCCGTGATAATAGCATCGGGGGAAACTCCGCCGGCCTCTTGCAGGCACTCCGAAGCTGCTGCCACTCCCATTTTTATAATGCGGCTCATCCTTCTTATCAATTTTACGTCGATTAGCCCTTTATAATCGGGCTCAACACATGTTAACCGGTTGCCGGTATATTCTATGGGTTCCGTCAGGAACGGCACCCTGCCGAATGTTTTTTGCGGCGATATACTTGCTGTTGCCCGGATATATATACTCATCTTACAATTTTGAAAAGATCAATGATGAACAATTTCCTCCAAAACCGAATGAATTTGAAAGCACATGCCTGATCGGTTCGTTTTTTGAAAAGCTGGTTTCCGGAACAAAGGAAAATCCACTCATAGCCGTTCTGAAACGAAGGTTGGGATAAACAATACCGTGCCTGATTGAAAGAACGGAAAACACGGCCTCTATGCCACCGCTTGCACCTAAAGTGTGACCGGTAAAGGATTTTGTAGAACTCATCCTGGGATAATGGGGTTCAAATAATCGTTTTATCGCGGTGGCTTCCGCCATATCATTGTTTTGCGTTCCGGTACCATGCAGGTTGATATAATCAATATCCGATGGCCGCAGCCCGCTGCGTTCCACCGCCCCTTTCATGGCGAGATAGGATCCAGTGCCGTCCGGAGAAGAAGCCGTCTGATGATAAGCGTCGTTGGCATTGCAAAAACCACTGAGCCTGCAATATAATTTCAGGGAAGCCGCCGCCTGCTCCGATACCAGCACTACATATCCTGCCCCCTCGCCGAGATTTAATCCCCCCCGTTCTTCATCAAAGGGTTTGCAGTATCGCCGATCGAGGATCATGAGCGTATTAAATCCATTGAGGGTGAATTTTGTCAAAGCATCCGTTCCGCCTGCGATCACCACGTCAAGCATTCCGTGCCGGATCAACCTCGCTCCGTAGGCGATAGCATTGGCCGAAGAAGAGCAGGCCGTACTGACAGTGGTAATATAATGGCGTATATTTAATTGGTCGGCTACCCATTCGGTAATGCTACCGCATTCATGTTGAAAGACATCTCGCAATTTTCCCTTGCGGGGATCCGAAAGAAAATCGACGAAGAAGTCTTCGCTTTTATCCATACCACCTACCGTATTTGCCGAAACAAATCCGGTCCGCAAGGAAGACAGGTCTTTAATGGAGGCATCCTCCAAAGCGGCTTTTGCGGCTATCATGCTTAGCAGGGCGGTGCGGCTTATCCGGGATGAAACCCCTGCCCGGAAAGCCAGTTCTTCATTACTCAGTTTTACTTCGGCCACAGGAATTTCCTGGCGATGAACGGTGCCGAGATAAGAAATAGGGCCCATGCCGGCCTGTTCACTTTCAAATGCAGAAAGGCATTCGGCAACATTGTTACCGATCGCCGAAATGACCCCCACCCCGGCAACAAAAACATCTGCATTCATTTTCTTAATCATTTTAGCTTCTTAACCATTTTCAGCCAGAAATATTTTATCGATATTTTCTTTCGTAAAAGAATCGAATGATCCTTCCTGTTTCTTTTCCACTAAAAAAAGGGCGGCTTTATATTCTTCTCCCAGCACATCCACCCATCCGCATATGCATACCTGCAAAATACCATTATCCATCAGGTCGTTCACATATTGCTCTAAAAAACCGGCGTCGAACTCTTCGGCTATGAAAAAAGCGTCTTCCCCCTTAAAATTATTTCTGATACAGATTTCGCCAATCATTATATTAGGTAAAGTATAAACGAACAGGGAAGGGCTCGGAATATATTTTGCCGATTCGAAATATTTAAGATCCGTATCAAGGCTGGAATTGGCATTCGTCAGCACTACGCCTGTTTCCGTTGGTTCGTAATTTTCTCTTCCGGATCCGTCCTTCAATAATATCTCCGCCGTGAGCCATCCCAATTTACTCAGGCGATCCATCTTGTGAAACCTGGAATAATTAAGTTCGAAATAATGATATGCAGAAAGCAAAAAGCCGGGCAGATCGATATTTTTATTTTCAAATACGATTTTTCCGTTTTTCCGGACAGCATGACCCGAGATTACGCAGTTGGCAGTGATACAATTCATCTGTTGATTCACTTTATCTTTATTGTTTAGCCAGCACTAATGCCGCATTACATCCGCCAAAGCCCGAAGCCGTCTTCAGACAGTTCTTTAAAGAAGCGGACACTAAGCCCGTACAGATATTCAGGGGTTTCGATACGCCCATTTCTTCAAAGCCCAGGGTAGGCAAAACCAGGTTCTCCTTCAAAGAATGAACGGAAACGATTGATTCGATCAGGCCGGCCGCACCCAAAGTGTGACCGTAATATCCTTTCAGGCTATTGACAGGGACCGATTGGAGTCCGGCCAATGTAATGGCTTTGGCTTCCATTTCGTCGTTATAAATGGTAGCCGTACCATGTGCCGAAATGAAATCTATATTGTTTGTTGAAAGACCGGAATCACGCAATGCTCTTGTAATGGAGCTGCAAAGTTCCATTCCGGTCCGGGAAGGCGCTGAAAGATGATTTGCATCATTGCTTATAGATCCCCCCAGCACTTTTATTCCCTGTGCATATTTCCCCGTTGCATATTTCTGACTGGAAGAAAGAACGAGGGTCCCTGCCCCCTCCCCCAAATTTATTCCGTCCCGTGCCTGATCGAAAGGCCTGCATGGCCCGGCACTGATAGCCTGAAATGATTGAAAACCCGATAAAACAAACTTAGAAATGGTATCGGCCCCCGCAATGACGACATTTTCATACCGGCCCGACCTGATCAGCCGCATCCCCGTTAAAATAGCCGTGATTCCTGAAATGCAGGCAGTCGACACTACAATCGCCGGATTCACGAATCCAAAATATTCAGCCACCATTCGCGCAGAAGTATGCAAGGCAATTCTTTTTTTTAATGCCGGATCAGCCGCATGAGATTCCAGGAGATCTATATTTCCTTTGGTGGAAGAAATAATAAGTGTCGTTTTTTTATTCCGGGTATCGATCCCGCTATTTTTTAAAGCCTCCTTAATGGATGCAATAAGAAGTTGCTCGAATTTTGTATAAACCCCGGAACTGCCCTCTTTAATAAAACTGTCATTTATGAAATCTTCTTTGCGGTCAAAAAGGGCGGCATGAAAAGGTTGCTCAGACATCTTTTGATCATCGTGCTTTTTTACACCGGAAATGCCCCTGGTAAGTTTCGAGAAATTATCCGCAGTAGTGATACCGAGCGGGGATATAATATTATCTGAGATAATGAAAACGTCTGGCATATATTTTCGGATTAACTGGATACAGGTGATTCTCCTATATGACTGACGAATATCTTCATTTCACATTTCGCCAATATTATTTCATTACACCTTACTGTTCCGGAAACGACGGCAACATTAAAAATCCTGCTTTCTATCTTAATTTCAGTTACCAGTTCATCGTTTATCTCCGGCAAACCGGTTATTTCCAGGTTTTTAACGGCGCCTATATAACCTATTTGTACAGGTTTGTTCTCCAGCCTGGAAAGATATCCGGCACCGGCAGCGGCGGTCTGGGCGATATTTTCCATTAACCCAGCTTCCTGAAACCGTCCCATTTCTACAAAAATATTTTCTTTATTGATCCGGAAAGAAGTACGGGTACCGTTCTCATCGGCCCGGAGCAACCTGCCAATCATTACAAAAGGAGGCTTTTGAGGTATTAAGAGCAGGATATTTTCTTCAGATATCATTGTTTATCTCTTTCAGGTATTTGTCTCTTTCAGGCACTTAATTCTTTCAGACACTTAATTCTTTCCGGTATTATACTCTCCCCCATAATTTTAGCCTGCCTGCGGATTATCGAACGATACCGCTTTGTAAGAAAAAGCAGGATCCGTTTTTTCCAAAAAGGTTTTAATCTTTTCAAGATCTTTGTATTTAGGGCTATCCTCTATAAACTTCGGAAATATTTTCCTCGCATCGTTATATAAGGATTGTGTATCAGGCGCCAGCCTGGATCCGCAGTTTAAATAATCGATCGCCTGTAAAATCGTCATTAACTGAATAGCCAGGACTTCAAATGAATTATCGATTACCCTTTTGGTCATCAATGCTGCATTACAACCCATGCTTACGATGTCCTGGTTATCGTTGTTGTTAGGAATGCTATGAATATACATCGGGAAAGACAGGGTCTGATTTTCAGCTACAGTGGAAGTGGCCGTGAATTGCATCCCCTGCATCCCGAAATTTAATCCCAATACACCAAGGTTTACAAAAGGCGGGAATTTTTGATTCAGTTTCTCATTTAAGAGGTAATTCAGTTGCCTTTCCGAAAGCATGGATAATTTAGTGATGGCTATCTTCAATTTATCCATTTCCAATGCCACATAATCTCCGTGAAAATTTCCGCCATGGAAGATATTCTGATTGACATGA
>PLXD01000399.1 GCA_003151295.1 Chitinophagaceae bacterium
AATTTTATAAGTATATTTAGGATTGCGGATTGTATTTCTCGCGGATGTGGAGGGAGGATCATCCGGACTGAGTGTCGTTTGCAAAGCCTGAAACTTACTTGTTTTTTTCAGGTACTCCTTTAGTAGGGCCTCAAGATCTTCAAGTTTAAATGGCTTGGAAATGAAGTCATTCATGCCGGCTGCCAGGCAACGATCTTTATCTTCCTTCATGGCGTCCGCCGTTAAAGCAATAACCGGGATATCACATCGGGGGTGCGGCATTTGGCGAATATGACGGGTTGCCGTATAGCCATCCATCACAGGCATATTAATATCCATCAGGATCAATATAGGCTGTCGAAGCTGCAATGCGTCCAGCACTTCCTGGCCATTTCTTACCCCGATCACTTCAAATCCCATTTTGCGTAATACTTCCGAAATGAGAAACATATTGACCGGATCATCTTCAGCAACCAGGATGCTCCCGGTTTCCGTTAATTTTTTTATTTGGGGCAGGATAGGACCTGCGACTTTTTGCGGGGAAGATCTTTCAAATAAAGATGACAGGACATTCCGGAACTCATGCAGTTTTACCGGTTTCGGCAAAAAATGGAAGATGCCAGCTTTTTCAGCCTCCTGGCGGTACAGGTCCTTTTCTAATGAGGAGAGCATCAATATGAAAGGCTGTACCCCGTTTTTCTGTATTTTTTTTATCTCTTTTACCAGGGTAATGCCATCCATACCCGGCATCTGATGATCTGTAATGATAAGATCAAACATCTCTCCATTCTCAATGGACTGTTTGATTTTGCGCAATGCTTCGGGGCCGCTGTTACAAATGATGCACGGGCTGTGAAAATAATCAAAAATACCCCGCATTAATTCGCAGTTGGTTACATTATCATCTACTACTAATACCCGTTGCAATAGCGGTTTGCGTAATAAGGTAATGGAAGGGCGCCCATCGGCTATTTCCAATGGCAATTGAAGCGTGAAGCTGCTGCCTTTCCCTAATTCGCTTTTTACGCTTATCCGGCCGCCCATTAATTCAGCCAGTCTTTTTGCAATAGTAAGGCCCAGGCCGCTTCCCCCATATTTACGCGTGGTGGAAGAATCGGCCTGTGTAAAGCTTTCAAAGATCTTTTTTGATTTTTCCGTGGCAATACCAATACCTGTATCTTTCACCTCTATACTTACATCGAAGTATTCTTTACTGTGTTTTTTATAGGGGATAGCTGAACCTTTAACGTTTATAAGGATCTCTCCCTCTTTCGTAAACTTAATAGCGTTTCCCAGCAGGTTTACGAATATTTGTCTTATACGGGCAGGATCACCCTGAAATTGGGAAGGAAGTTCAGGATCTATACGACAAATGATTTCCAGGTTTTTTTCAAACGCTTTTATATTTAATATGTCAACACTTTCTTCAACGAGTTCATTCAGCTTGAAAATATGGCTGTCAATAATGAGTTTGCCAGCCTCCATTTTTGAAAAATCGAGGATATCATTGATGATGTCCAGAAGACTATAGGCAGACTTGCGGACATTTTCCATGTATTCGCGTTGCGTTCTTTGCAATTCGGTCGTTAATACCAGGTCATTAAACCCAATGATGCCATTCATAGGGGTGCGTAATTCATGGCTCATGTTGGCCATAAATTCACTTTTTGCTTTGTTGGCGGTTTCGGCTTCTTCCTTGGCATTGATTAATTGCTGCTCCATTTCTTTCCGTTCAATGACAGCACCCAGGGTGGCGGAAAATGATTGCAGGATGGAAAATTCTGTTGGCGTCCATTCCCGCTCCTTTTTGCAATCATTAAAACTGACGAATCCCCAGAGCCGATCCATGACAAATATGGGAATGGCGGCCAGCGATCTTATCCGCCTGGATTCAAACCATTGTTTTAATTGCAGATCACCCAGTTCATTGATGGAGCTGCAGAAAATTTCATTTTTATTCAGTGTTTCCAGTACCCGGGGCATAAAAGCAAAGTCCAGATGCTGGTATTCCGGTCGGTTATAATTTATTCCATCGCTAGTGCTGGTCCATTGGGCAAGCTGACTGGCATACCCTAAACCACCGGCTTCCTGCATGTTTTTATACACATTCACTTCATCCACCAGCATTTTAATGCCCAATGGCTCAATTGCTTCTCCGATAGCGACTTCGAGATTATTATTACTGATGAGTTGATAGGTTGTTACGGCAACGGCCTGTAATAACTGGTCTTTTCTGCGCAGATCTTCTTCTGTTTTTTTAAGTGAGGTAATGTCGTGTACAAAGCATAAGACCCCCCAGACCTTCCCCTCTTCATTTTTGAGCGGAACTTTGGTCGTAGTTACCACTTGCTCCCTGCCATTAAACAATATGCTCTCCTCCGGGATATATAATATTTTTCCTGTCGCGATAACCTCATCATCATCGCTCCATAATCCCCGTAGCCCTGCGGAAGGATTACCCTTTAGCACTTCCATATCCATGCCCATTTCAAAATCATTTTTGCCTATATATTCATCGGAAGTGCGGTTCATTTGTTTTGCCAATGCAAGGTTAGCTACCATATACCTGTGTTCTGTGTCCTGGATAAATACCATGTCAGGCGTCGAATCGATCATTGTGCGTAATAGGGCTTCCGACTTCCTTGATTCGTCCAATAACTGCTGCAATTTTTTATGATGCTCACGGCTAAGTCTGAAAGCTGCCAGCAGCAACAATACCGTTACGAATATCACAGATGGGACCAGGCAAGTAAACAAGCGGGACCGGATGAAATAATCTTCTAAAATTACGAACAGCCATGCCGAGATAAGCAGGATAAAACAAAGCTGCATAAGTTTTCTGGAGCGGCTATTAATGATCTTTAAGGATTTGTCCACCTTAGGTAAACTCCCGGTAAGGTTTAATATTTGAAGGGTTCAATGTTTTTTCAGGGCATTAAAGTTTATACTTAGTCCGCCAGGGACTGTTTTTCAAGGGTGGATAAGTGGATAGCTGTAAAAATCCGAAATAATTTTTCGGTAATCTGAGGATTACCTGCGGTGATCCTCAGGAGATTTGCATTACCCAACGGGCCTGTAACTTTAATTGTTATCAACTATTTATAACCCATTAAGTTAACATTCGAACTATATCGCTCGTTCAGAGTTTGCACCTAAGAGTAAAAGAACATGCCAGGCAGGAATTGTGAAACTTACAATGGCTTTTCAATAAGGTCCCGGATATTGGATTTCTAAGTTTTCAAGGAATTTGGAAAAAGGTTTAGGGATTAGTGTTTTTCATGGTTCTGGATCAATATTAATATTTCATAATCAAGATCCAAATACCTTGGTATCGTACCAGATGTATAAATTATGGACTGCCCGGTATTAATACTCAAAAACCATGATTAGCATCGTAGATTTACGACGTAGATCTACTATTATAACTGATTGAAAATCTGTTAATTATATAATCCATTTCCAGAGTTGTGTAACACTTATTAGCACAGAAATAGTTATCTTTATACGTCTTCTATTAAGGAAGTATAAAGATGATCACTACAATCGAAGCCTTTTTAAAGGTCAATAAATTAATGATACTATTTATACCTATGTATAACCGTTAGCCTTTCTGAAAGAAAAGCCCCGAATAGAGCTGGGGCTTTTCAATTTAGTGCATATGTGTTTTATACTGATCCAAGTAAACTCCGTCACCCCCGGAAAAGCCAGGCGAAGGATATGAATTGAAAGTGGTATTGCCATTGAATAGCCAGAAATATATTTAATTGAATGTAAAGGCCCGAATATTTAGGTCATTGATGTCGAATATATCGGTATCGGCAACAATAAATAAAATTCGAAGATTCTATTTGTCTCATATTTCACTAATAAGCGGTGCGGAATGGGGTGGGAATATGAGCAACACTTCATGTTCTTCTTTCATATCGTGAGAGGTTGGACGTACAATCGAAGAAAGGTAGGGGAACAGGTATCATTGCATCATTCCATAAGATGAAACAGTCGGAAAATATTTGTATGAAAAGCAAGTTTCAGTAGTTGTAAGGCATTTGCATTACCCAAAGGCCCCTGTCCCGGCATTCGCCGGTACGGTTTTGTTTTCTCCGTTCGCTATGCCGAGCAAGCTCGACTCGCTTCCGGAAAAAACAAAACCCCCCGCTATCGCGAGGGGCCTTTGTTGCCCGACGAGGATTCGAACCTCGACAAACTGAACCAAAATCAGTTGTACTGCCATTATACTATCGGGCAATCCTGTTCTCCGGATTTCTCCGAAGGGTGTGCAAAAATAAGGGCTGCCGAAAGAGATTCCAAAAGATTTTACCCCGGGGCCGCCCTTGGGACTGTATTTGATAAATACTATACATATTTAAAGACCATAGCCGTGATCGCATAGACCAGTGTTGCGGCAAAGATCCCCTTGGCGGTCTTATCCCGGTGGGAGTTGATATAAAAGGTAAATAAAGCGATGTTCAGCACCAGGCAGGGTACCGATAGGGCCGTGACCTGGGTCTTGTTACTCTGTAAAAAGTACAGGAAATCCTTCAGCGTATGCAAGGGGAAGAACTTCAGAAAATAATAGATCAACAGGCTGATCACAGGGGCGACCAGGCCCAGAATGGCTCCGAATTTGAGATTGTCTTTTTTGAAGATCACAATTTCCACGTTTTTTGTAGTTTGTCCTTAAGAACGTAATTCGTTAGATCAAATTGCACCGGTACCACGCTGACATAATTGTGTTCCAGCGCCCACACGTCCGTATCCCTTCCCTTATCGAAATTCACGAATTTCCCCGTCAGCCAATAGTATTTTTTACCGGTAGGATCATTTCTTTCCAGGAAATCCTCCTCGTATTTGGCATAGGCTTGCCGGCATATCCGCATCCCTTTGATCAGCGAATCGGGCACGGCCGGGAAATTTACATTGAGGATCAAATGTTTATCCAATGGGTTCTTTAGCAGGTTCTCGACAATGATCCGGACGTATTTCCGTGCCGCGCTAAAATCCGCCTCCACACTATAATCCAGCAGGGAGAACCCGACCGACGGAATGCTCTCAATGGCCGCTTCCACCGCGGCAGACATCGTTCCGGAATAAATGACATTGATGGAATGGTTCGCGCCATGATTGATTCCGCTCAGGCAAAGGTCCGGTTTGCGGTGCAGGATCTTGTCCACCGCCAGCTTCACGCAATCCACCGGAGTACCCGAACATTGCCAGGCTTCGATCCCTTCGAAAAGGTGCACTGGGTGCAGCCGGAGCGGATTTCCGATTGTTATGGCATGTCCCATACCAGATTGGGGTTTGTCAGGAGCTACCACTATGATCTTTCCCAGATCTTTGACGGCTTCTACCAGGTTGAAGATTCCGGGAGCGCTGACTCCATCATCGTTAGTGATCAGGATCACCGGGGGATCCTTCTTTTTTGACTTGGCCATAGGTTATAAGGACGCAAAAGTCCGGATTATTTCCGACTTTACCTTGATTTTTAAAGCGTTTCCGCTACCTTTGCAGCCGATTTTAAACCCGTAATTCGAATATGGCAGGTCAACTCAAAGAAGTCCGCAACAGGATCAAATCTATACNNTCACCAAGGCCATGAAAATGGTGAGTGCGGCCAAATTGAGCCGCGCGCAGGATGCCATCCTTCAGATGCGCCCTTACGCTCAAAAGCTGCAGGAATTATTGAGCAATATCGTCAGCAACTCAGAAGGGGATACCGGTATGAGCCTGGCTGCCGAAAGACCGGTGGAAAAGGTCCTGCTCATCGTCATTACCAGCGACCGCGGCCTGGCCGGCGCCTATAATGCCAATCTTATCAAATTAGCCAAGCTGACTATAAAGGATCAATATACCGCCCAGTCCGCCAAGGGAAATTTGACTATCTGGAGCATCGGTAAAAAAGGCTATGAACATTTTGCCAAGAATAATTTCAAGGTGAGCGAAACTTATAAGGATATTTTCCTGCACCTCAATTTTCAAAACGTGCAGGCATGCGCCCAGGCGGCCGTAAAAGCCTTCCAGAACAAAGAATTTGATGCCGTGCAAATCGTATACAGTGAATTTAAGAACGCTGCTACCCAGCGTTTTGCGGTGGAAAAATTCCTTCCAATCCCCAAAGTGGTAAGTAAGGCAGGAGCTAAAAAGAGCGATTTTATTTTTGAACCGGCCAGAGAAGAGCTCATTGCCGAACTCATGCCCAAAATACTGAACACGCAATTGTATAAGGCGGTGCTCGACGCCAATGCTTCGGAACACGGCGCCCGTATGACCGCCATGGACAAGGCCAGCGACAATGCCAATGAATTACTGAAATCGCTTCGATTGTCCTACAACCGTGCACGCCAGGCTGCCATTACCACCGAATTGACGGAAATCGTAAGCGGAGCGGCAGCCCTGCAGGGATAAAGTATAGAAAATGATTACGCTTCGCTCAAACTGAAACTTGCAGCAACGAATATGGAAATTGCAGAAATTATCCCCCACATCGAAGCACTGATCTTTGCCAGTGAAAAGCCTTTGACATCCATGGAGCTGACAGAGCTGATCAATAATGCATTTGGGTTCATGGAAGAAAAGCTGACGCTCGAGCAGATACAGACTTCCCTCGAAGGGATCATTGAAAAATATTCCACCGTATTCTATCCCTTCGAAGTCAGGGAAAGCGGCGGCGGTTGGCAATTCCTGACAAAAAAAGAGTTTCATAAGACCGTCGGCCAGCTGAATGGCGAAAAGTTCCTGAAGCGCCTCTCCTCGGCAGCCCTTGAGACACTGGCTATCATCGCTTACAAGCAGCCCATTACCAAGGGGGAGATCGAGTCGATACGAGGTGTAAGCAGCGACTATTCGATCCAGAAATTACTCGAAAAAGAACTGATCATCATTGCAGGTCGTAATGAAAATATGCCGGGTAAGCCGCTGATCTATACCACCTCCAAGACTTTCATGGATTATTTCGGACTTAATTCCACAGCCGATCTTCCTAAGCTGAAAGAAATCTTTGCCGATACCCTGGCGGAACCTACCCTCATCCTGCATGGCGGAGGAGAGGGCGACGGTCCCTCCGACGCGGAATCCGGTGCTGCGGAAGGATCCGGGTTTGCCGAAGGATTTGAACCTACCGACGCATCGGAATTCATCGTCGAATCCGAATCTGTTACCTTAATCGTCAGTGGGGACGGGGAACTGGTCGAAAATGAAGAAACGGGAGAAGAGACGTTGCCGGCGGAAGAAGAACCTGAGGAAGAAGAAATGACCGAAGAAGAAATGACGGAAGAAGGCCCGGCAGACGAAGGGGGGCAAAGCGGAGAAAAGGACGGCAGAGACAAACAGGGACTGGATGATAAACATGAACAAGAGAAAGGGCATGGAGATGGAGATGAGGATGAAGATGAGGATGAAGATGAGGATGCCGAAGGCAATTCCGGAAAGGACAGCGAACATCATGAGCCGTAATATTTTTTGGGTATGACACAACTATCAAAGGACCACCTCATCAGCCTGGCAAAAGAATTCGGAACTCCATTATATGTCTATCACGCGGAAAAGATAAAGGAGCAATACCATAAACTCACCACCGCTTTCCACAATAGCAATACCGTCTTCTTTTATGCCTGCAAGGCATTGACTAATATTAATATCCTCCGGTATATCTGTCAGCTCGGCGCCAACGTCGACTGCAGTTCCATCAACGAGGTCAAGCTGGCCTTGTATGCCGGATTTCCCCCGGAAAGGATCCTTTATACTTCGAACGGGATCGCCTTTGGCGAAATAGAAGAAGCTCAAAGCCTGGGCGTGATCATCAATATCGACAGCCTGTCCAACCTGGAGAAATTTGGGAAGAAATTCGGGCAAGGCTACCCGGTCGGTATCCGACTGCGTCCCAATATCATGGCTGGCGGTAACCTGAAGATATCCACCGGCCACGATAAGAGCAAATTCGGGATCCCGATCGACCAGATAGAAGATATCCTCCGGGTCGTCGAAAAATACCATCTCCGTATCAGCGACCTGCATATCCATACCGGCAGCGAAATAAAGGATGTGGATGTATTCGTCAAAGGGATCGAAGTCCTGTTCGACATCGTTCCCCGGTTTAAAGACCTCGAATTCATCGACCTGGGAGGAGGATTTAAAGTGCCGTATAAAGAAGGGGATGTGGAAACGGATATAGACCTGCTGGCTCAAAAAGTAGGAGCCGCTTTCGCCAGTCATCCCAATCCCGGAGGTAAACCCCTGCAGGTATGGTTCGAGCCCGGCAAATTCCTTGTCAGCGAATGCGGCTATTTCATCACACAGGTAAACGTGATCAAGGAGACCTCCGCTGCCACTTTTATAAGTGTAGACAGCGGTTTCAACCACCTGATCCGCCCCATGTTCTACGACGCCTACCACCATATTGAGAATATCAGCAATCCGCNNGCAGAAAAAATATTCCGTAGTCGGGAATATCTGCGAGACCGATACCTTTGCCTGGGACCGCCGGATCAACGAAGTGCGCGAAGGGGATTACCTGGTATTCCACAATGCCGGCGCCTATGGATTCGAAATGTCGTCCAACTTTAATTCCCGGTATAAACCCGCCGAGGTCATGATGAGAGAAGGCCAAGCTATTCTCATCCGAAGAAGAGACAGGTTTGAAGACCTTTTACGGAACCAGGTCGACCTGTCCTGACCGTTTAATGGATCTGTTTTATAATATAAGGCAGCCTTTCCCGTCGGATTAAAAAATCTTGTTATTTTTAGTATAATCAAACTGTATAGCTATGCCTATTCGCATGGTCGATGATCCACAGGACGATTCCCAAGACAGCGGCGGGAGTAATCAGGGAGATTCCGGTTTCCCGGGCGGCGGGGGAGGAGGTGGTGGACTCATTCAATTATTATTGCTGTTGTTGGGCCTTTTCCGTGGCCGGGGTCTCCTCTTCATTCTGGCCATTGGGATAGGAGGTTATTTCCTGCTGGGCCGTGGCGGTTGCAATGGCGCCGGAGGGGGACTGGTGCAGCAGGTCACTCAACTGGCTACCGGCGGCTTCCTCAGCCCCAGGCAATATGAAAAGGCGAATATCTACGAATCCCTTGCCGATGACGATACCAAAAACCCATTGCCCGAATCCGCCAACCTGCAGAAATTCGCTCCCACTGTAGGTGACCAGGGGCACCAGGGAAGTTGTGTAGCCTGGAGCAGCGCGTATGGCGCACGGACGATCGCGGAAGCGGCCCGCACCGGCAAAGATCCCAATAGTCTCCGGTTCAGTCCTTCCTTCCTGTACAACCAGATCGGCCTGGAAAATTGCGATGGGTCCTATATTATCAAGGCCATGGAATTCATGAAAGACAAAGGAGCGGTCCCATACGATGAATTCCGATATAATGACAAGGACTGTTCCAGCCAGCCCAGCCAGCAGTTGTTGCAGGAAGCCACGCAATATCGGATGCAGGGATTCAACAGGCTCTCCCCGGGAGATCGCAACAATGCAGTAGACCTCCGTGCTATTAAAGAGAACCTTTCTCAGGGCGCCCCGGTCGTGATCGGCATGATGGTGGGCGGTTCTTATATGGAGCCGATGTTGGGGCAGGATGTCTGGAATCCTACGGCCGAAGACAGGAGCATGATGGGGTTCGGCGGACATGCCCAATGCGTGGTCGGCTATGATGATAAAAAATACGGCGGATCCTTCTTCATTATGAATAGTTGGGGTCCCAGTTGGGGAAATAACGGATTCGCCTGGGTGCGCTATTCCGACTTCCGCAATTTTGTCCGTGAAGCGTATGGTCTGGAAGCGATGGCTAAGACGGGCGCTGCTGCCAATACGCCGTTTGCCTGTGAAGTAGGATTGGTACAGATCAGCTACCAGGGCAAGAAGACGATCGCGGGGGATTATATCCCGCTGAAGACCACCGGCAGCAATATATTCGAGACGACCACTTCCGTAAAAATAGGCACCCGGTTTAAGATGGAGGTGAAGAACTCCACCGAGTGCTATATCTACGTATTCGGCAAAGAGACCGACGGCAGCAGCTATACCCTTTTCCCCTATCCAAAGCAGGATGATCCCTCCCAAACAAAATACTCCCCTTTCTGCGGGATCACCGGTTACAGGCTATTTCCCAAAGACAAGAGCATGACGCCCGATAGCATCGGGACAAGAGACGAAATGGCGGTGGTTGTCAGCAAAGAACCCCTGGATTGGAATGCGATAAACAACCAGATCAGCCAGCATCCCACCCAGGACTATAGCGGCCGGCTGAACACCGTTTTTGGCAGCAAGCTAATACGCAATATCCGGTTTCAAAGTTTGCAGAAAGGAAATCTTCAGTTTACCGTATCGGGAGATAATAACAGCGTGGTGGCATGCGTCGTCAGAATAGATAAAGAGCGATAGACGAAAGAGTATAGAAGCTTAAAATGAACACAATGAATAGACCCTTGCTGGTACTGTTGTTTTTGATTGGGTTGTCCTATGCCCCCGGGGCATGGGCACAGGCTAACGGATCGATACCGGCCAAAGACACCGGTCTTTCGGCAAACAACCAGAATATTCCAGGTAGCCAGATGTTCATACATCCTGGTTATGACGCCAAGCCTTATAACCCCTCGGCTAACGCAGAGAACGATATCGCCACCACACTTAAAAAGGCGACGGCGGAGAACAAACACGTACTGGTGCAGGCAGGTGGAAATTGGTGCAGTTGGTGTATGGAATTCAACCGTTTTATCCATGCCACCGGACAGATCGATTCATTGATCAATAAATGCTTCATTGTATACCATTTAAATTATAGCCCCGAGAACCCGAACAAGGCCGTTTTTGCCAGGTATGGCTATCCGCAACGATTCGGATTTCCCGTTTTTATAATCCTGGATGCCGCCGGTAACAGGATCCATACCCAGAATTCGGAATACCTTGAGCAGGGCAGAAGCTATAACAAACAAAAAGTATGGGAGTTCCTGGTACAGTGGACGCCCCAGGCGCTGAATCCTGCCTTATATAAATAACCATCGGTGGGAATCCTTAAACGGTCGCACCGCTAAATACACCCCCCATGCAAGTCGAAACGGCAAAATTTATCCGCTTACTGAAACATCCTGTAAAATTCAGGATGTTCTTATTTTATCGTCTGCCCAGCGCTTTTTTTTCGGGTGTGAGGATCAAAGAGATCACGGAGGATCGCAGTCTTGTCACGGTCCCGTATAAATGGTTCTCCCAGAATCCCTTCCGCTCGACTTATTTTGCTTGCCAGGGGATGGCGGCCGAAATGAGCACCGGCTCCCTGGCCATGGCGCATTCCTTTAAGAGTGATCCACCAGTATCCATGCTCGTGGTAAAACTGGAAGCAGCCTTTTTCAAAAAAGCCACGGGGCTCACCTCGTTTCTTTGTACAGACGGCCCGGCCATCAAAGCAGCTATCGAAAGTGCCATCCTCACAGGGCAGCCACAGACCCTGGTCGNNCACCTGGTCTTTCAAGGCAAAAAAACGAATTAACGCGAATGAATAACACGAACGGACGCGAAGAAGTGATTCTTTATATTCGCGTTGCTTATTCGCGTAAATTAGTGTAAAAAAAATGAAAATTGCTTTCCATGGTGCCGCACGCACGGTTACCGGCTCCAAACATTTACTGACATTGAAAAATGGTAAGAAATACCTGCTTGACTGCGGCATGTTCCAAGGGATGGGCGCCCGGACTGATGTGCTCAACCGCGACTGGGGCTTCGATCCGCAGAAGGTTGACTACCTGATCCTTTCCCACGCGCATATTGATCACAGTGGCCTGATTCCGAAGCTGGTAAAGGATGGTTTCAAAGGCGGGATTTTCTGTACGCCTGCGACCAAGGAACTGACCGCAGTGCTTCTCGAGGATTCCGCCCGCATTCAGCAGGAGGACCTAAAATACACCAACAAGAAAAGGTCTGCTGAAGGATTGCCTTTTCTCCAGCCCTTGTACAACGAACAGGACGCCCAAAATGCCCTGGGGCTTTTCCAATCTGTAGAGTATGGCGATTGGCATACCATCGACGAAAATGTCCGGGTCATGTATACCGACACGGGCCATATCATCGGCAGTGCGGCTGTGAACCTGGTCATAAAAGAAGACGGGAAAGAGACTCGATTGACATTTAGCGGGGATGTTGGGCGTTACCGGGACGTGATCCTGAAATCTCCCCAAGAGTTCCCCCAGGCCGATTATATTCTTATCGAATCCACCTATGGGGATAGTCTCCATGACCCCGATACGACCACGCCGGACCTGCTATTGGATTGGATCCGTAAGACCTGCCTGCAGAAAAAGGGGAAGCTGATCATCCCGGCTTTCAGTGTGGGCCGCACCCAGGAGATATTGTTCACGCTGAACCAACTTGAACTCGAAGGGAAGCTGCCTGACCTTGATTATTTTGTAGATAGTCCCCTGAGCATAGAAGCCACCGAGATCGTCAAAAAGTACCCTCAATATTTCAACAATACGATCCAGAAAATACTGGAGACGGATCAAGACCCCTTCTCTTTTAAAGGATTGAAGTATATCAAATCGGTCGAGGAATCCAAGCAACTGAATTTTCGCAATGAACCCTGCGTCATCATTTCCGCCAGTGGAATGGCCGATGCAGGAAGGGTGAAGCATCATATCAGTAATAATATCGAGAACAGCCGCAATACGGTCCTGTTGGTGGGTTATTGCGAACCTCATTCATTAGGAGGCAGGCTCATGGCAGGAGCGAGGGAAGTGACCATCTTCGGCATTCTCCACGAGGTCCATGCTGAAATTGGCAGTATCCGTAGTATGAGCGCTCATGGCGACTACGAAGACCTATGCCAGTTCCTGTCCTGCCAGGATCCCCGGCTAATAAACAAATTATTCATTGTACATGGGGAATATGAGGTCCAGCAGGCGTTCAGGCAAAGGCTTATGAAAAAGGGGTTTGCCGATGTCGAAATCCCGGAATTGCATTATGAAGTGGGTCTGTCCTGACACTGGGATAATCCGGACATCGATAAAATAAAATTGCCCTGAAATTCTGTTTCAGGGCAATTCATTCAGAAGGCTAATTAATATTTTTTACCACCTGGAACTCTTGTTTCCGGAAAAGGAACTGTTCCGGTCGTCAGATTTTGGTTTTGCCTTCGATACGGAAATGGACCTGCCTTCAATCTCGCTGCCTTCCAATTTCTTCATGGCTTCTTCAGCGGCTGCGTCATCGTTCATTTCTACAAAGCCAAATCCACGGGATCTGCCTGTTGTTCTATCGGTAATCACTTTGGCGGAGGAAACTTCTCCAAAGCCGGCAAATAATGCCCTCAGGTCTTCATCGGTAACGTGAAAACCCAAATTTGAAACATACATGTTCATGCTGTCGTAATTAGATTGTTATAAATGAATTGAGCCAAGAACAATAAAAAGTACAGAAGATTAAATCGTGCGTGGGAAAAATAAGCAGGAAAACATTTCAATAACTTAATGTTGTAAAACCTCAATTATCCTATAAAAGTAGTCTTTTTAAATGAATGAGGCCGATAAGTTTTTGCCGGGGAGACCCGGATCTGCAATAATTAACAATCCGGGAGGTAAATAAATTAGATTATGCCGGATTTTTTCGGTAGTTTCCTTTTACTCATTCTCCCGGATTCGTCACCCAAGATATTTCTCTATTTTTCCCGTTTCTGAAAATCATTCCTGCAATTTCATTGCCGGAACTGACTTTATGAGGATCTAATTATTCTTTTAGTTATATGAAGAAGCTAACTATCGGGGTAATCGACCTGGTCTTCATCAGTTCCTCTACGCAAGCAGCGCTGCTGGCTTATGCGTTGAGCAATTTTTTTCGCAGCCAGGGAGCCGTAACGGTCCTTGGAGGTTCCCATGCCCGGTGCTACCCGGATGATGCCGTCCAATATTTTGATTATGTGCTGGGCTTTGCCAATCAATCGACCATTTCGGAAGTACTGGAAGATTGCAGCCCTCAACGTCTCCTGGGAAAATACCTTGCAGCCGGCAAGCAGCCCCTTCAGCTTCCCGGTGTAGCACAGCGCTGGAAATATATTGAGGCGACTTTTAAAAAAAGCACCTTTTCTCAAAATGATACCCATGATCGGCAGTATGGGTTGTCCTTATACCTGCCCCTTTTGCATTGATTCGACGGCACCCTACCAGCCGCTGGATTTCCAGGAGATGAAGAAAGACCTGCGGTTTCTCCTGACCAAATTTAAGCAGCCTTGCATAGCCTGGCATGACCCTAATTTCGGCGTACGGTTTGAAGAAAACATGGAAGCCATCTCTTCGGCTGCCCCCCTGAAAAGTTTCCGTTTCCTCGCGGAAAGCAGCCTCTCGATCCTTACAGAGAAACATCTGAAGGTTTTAAAGGACAACGGTTTTATCGCCTTGCTGCCCGGTGTGGAGACATGGTATGAATTAGGTAATAAGTCGCGTACGGCCCAAATTACCGGGGAGGAAAAAGTGAACCAGATTGCGGATCACGTCAATATGATATTTAAATACGTACCGTATGTTCAAACGAATTTCGTGTTGGGGCTTGATTGCGATGCGGGAGCCGAGCCTTTCGAGCTTACCAAACGGTTTATCGATCAGTCGCCTACAGCCTTCCCGGGTTATTCTTTGTTGACGGCTTTCGGTGAGGCGGCGCCGCTGAACCTTCAGTACCAGAGAGAGCATCGTGTTCTTCCTTTTCCTTTTCATTTCCTCAACAATCACTTAGCCATGAATATCAAGCCCAGGAATTATGAGTGGGTGGATTTTTATGACAAAGTGATC
>PLXD01000513.1 GCA_003151295.1 Chitinophagaceae bacterium
TTAGCGGCAAGTCAGGCATATTATAAGTAGCTATGTTTTCCTGCCTGTCAGCGCCTGCCTGCTTTAAAACATGGTTCATCCCTTCAACCAGTTTTAAGACAGCCTCCGGTTTTGCTTTCTTCAATAGTTGGGCATCCTGTGTGCTGACCTGGATATCCGTTGTGCCTTGTATGATCAGTACGGGTAGGGTCAGTTTTTTGATTTCCTCCTGCGGATCATACTGCAACAAGGATATCCAATAGGGCTGGACAGAAGAAGGGAATAATGGCGCCAGTTNNCAGCCAGTTGCCGCTCGATGATCTTGTCTATACGTTCTCCCGCACCGGCTACCGATACATATGCGTCCGCTCCTTCCCTCCCGGCGGCGATCATACCGATAAAGGAACCTTCACTATGCCCGAGCACGATGACTTTTGAAAAACGACCATCTGCTTTCAGCATTTTAATAAAGCTGGCAGCATCATTTATCATATCCTCAAACTTTACCGATGATTCAGATTTTACGGCAGCCTTACTTTCGCCCACCCCGCGCTTATCATAGCGCAGGCTGGCAATACCATGTCTTAACAGGGAATCGGCCAGCATTTTATACACGTTGCTATTCACACCCATCGACGAGTTTCCGTTCCGGTCAGTCGGGCCTGAACCGGCTATAACCAATATTACCGGCATTTTTTTATTCCCTTGAGGTATTTCCAGTATCCCATAAATATTTCCCTGCTCCGTCTTCAGGCTGATATTTGATCCGCCGTTCGTCTGGCTTCCCGCTGATGGATTTTGCTGATAGGGAACAAAATTCATCCCTGCAATATGTCCGTCCTTATCCAGGGCCAGAGTCATCTTGAGAATGGCATGATCGAAGGCCGCTTTAAAAGCGCCATAGGCTGTATCCTGATGTATCAGATCGGCAGACTGTAAGGCGCCGTATTGTCTATGAAGCTGCGTGACCATCTGCCTGGTTTTATCCAGCGGCAACATTTGTTGCACATTGGAAGAGTACATAGAAAAAATGCTGTCGCTCTGCTGCCGGTTATAAAAATCCCGGAACCTCGCGGCAACCTGTCTGTAATCACCTTGCGCTACTACGGCAAATGCCTGTAGGGTCCATAATAGGAAAAGGAGCTCTTTTTTCATGCTGTTATTTTAAAAATCAGGTGATATGCCGGTAAAGCTGATGAAATACAAGCTTGGAGAGTAGTTCCGCAAGTAGTAGAGCCGTGATAAACAATAGGGTCGCCTTGCCAGCTTTTAGATTACAGGAAACAATGAACGCATGATAGATCAGGGCGATCATCCAGATAACAAATACCAATCCTGCCAAAGCAATGATGATAACGCCGGCACCTATATTATGGAGGTCTTTTACAGGAGGCATTGCAAAATTGATCAGTGCTACGAAGATCGCAGGCCACCTGGCCAGGGCCATCGTACCTGCCACATCAATAAATCGGATGGACGACCCGGAAAAGATCAGGCCGGCAACATAAAACATAATTACCGCCGATACCCACGCAATGAACTGCTCAAGGAGATAGATATACCAGTGGAAAGAAATACTTAACGCATGATGGGCATCGATAACCCCATCAAAATGTGTTTTACTGAAAAATGAAATACACGCGGTAGCGAGCATGATTGCCCAACCGATCATAAGGGCTTTAAAGCCGGCGATATACTTAAAAGGGTTAAAAATCCATGGATTCATCGGCTCATTATTGAATAAAAGTGCCTTAAGGCAAACAACTAAAAATTAAAATTACTGCTGAACCGGAGACCCAACGTGGAAATGCCGGGATGATTAAGATAGGTAAACCTTTTGACCAGGTCAAGCCGGATGACCGAGAATATATTGAAGATGCCTACACTGGCTTCCAGGTATGGTTCCCGACCCATGGTATACGTTGACAATACTCCTCCCGTCATCGGGAACTTCATCTGCGAAGGATTTAAGGCCGGGTTATTCTCGTCCCTCACCCCTCCATACAATAACTTGGCAGCCACGACTTCCCGTAGCCTTAATTTCTTCAGCAAAGGGATCTTGTTGAAAAAGAACCCATTGAAATAATGGTCGAAATTCACTCCCGCAAAATGATCGTTTACAAACTCTTCCACATTCATGAGGTTATAGGCAAAGAAGCTATAAAAATAGGATTGATTGGCCTGAGGTATAACCAATAAAGGGAAAGGAAGCGTCCCTGCCAGGTAACCCGCGTCCAGCGTAACATCGGTGTAGCCCAAAGGCCCCATATAGAATCGTTTATATACATTGAGATGAAAGGCGTCATAGTTGTCTTGCCCCCCGAATAAACCACCGATACCCTTTGCATACTGCAAGGTCATAATGGGATATTTATTGGTGACATTCGCCCTGCCGGCCTTGTTTTGAAAGAATTGCTCGTGCGGCGCCCAACGCAGGGAGGTTGATACCTCACCGATCGTAATTTGCCGGGCTGTGTCAAACACGCCGGGAGATGGTTCATATAAATAGGCCAGCGATCCCGCCGGCAGCTGTTTCCAGTACTTCAGTCCAAAGATGGACATAAAGTGATCACCGAATTCCCTGACATAGGTCATCCGGAAAATATCGTTGTACAACCACTTCGAGTTATAACCCCGGCTAAAGGAGGACAGGAAATTGTTGCCCTGCGCAAAAACGTCCTCCTGCCCGGGATTCCGGGTGTCCCGCATAAAGCTTGCCTGGATATAATGAAACGGATAGGTATAGATTGATTTGTGGTTGAACGCATAGGCGCCGCTCAGGAAGTATTTCCATCGCTCGTCTTTGAATCCGTATGCCACGTAAGAATCTAAAAAGATCCGGTTGCTCATTTTGGTATTGGTCCGGCCCCCGAAACGAAACTTTTGGCCTTCCACCGGGTTAAAGGAATAAAAATTACCGATGGGGCCCACGTCGAATTTGCCCGCCGATTTATACCCTATGGTAAAAGCAGTGGCGAGATCCATCAGTCTTCTATAGGAATGCATCTTGAGCAGGCTATCCGTATTGGCATAGGTTCGGGCTTCCGACTCGCTGAGAGGAACGGGACGGCCCTCACTCCAGAAGAGCGCGGGTTTATGGGAGGCATCCGGCAAACTATCCTGCTGAGCCCCGCTTAACACGGCGTCTGAAAGGGTCGTGTCAGACAGATGAGAAATGATAATCTTTCGATCTGCGAAGATACCGCGGCTTTTTGCAAAAGGAGTGAAGAAAGCAGACAGATCCGAGACAGCAAGATGATAACGCCCACCAGGTCCCTTTTCAAAATCCTGGTTGACGGCTAAATTCCTGACCCAATTCAGGTTGGTGTGTTTAGTAATACCCATTTCTACCCTCCGGATAGCATAATTCCCATCCAATGTGATGTACAGGAGCCCCTGGAACAACAGGTCTTCCGGGTTCCTGGGCTCAAAATAGAGTTTGACCAGCTTCACACCGTCTTCCTCAATGGTGTCCCGGATAAAATACATATAGAAAGTAGGGGCCAGTTCCGCAACGGGACTGACAAACTGCGTAGTAAACGCCGAGATCGCGTTATCATAGATATTGATATCTTCATAGATCCTGCTCAGCGCAGCTTTGATCCCCCTCATGTCGACATACTCCCCGTAATCCACACTTTTCTGTCCCAGTATGACCTGTTTTTTCTTTTCAGGCTGCCGGCGATAATAATTCTCGGAGAGGACTTCGTGCAGATATATGGAACTGAGCGATTTCTTCGGAACTGTCGTCGTGTCTATATTTTCAAAAAAGAAGTGAAACTTTTTGATGGGCCAGCTATGAGTAACAATTTGCGGAGGCCTGTCAATGAACATCCGGACCTTTTCGTACTGCTGATAAGAGGTATATGGATAGGCCGCGGGACCATTCTTCGATTTGTTGGCAATTACCAGCCGGATGAGGTCGACGGCCGGGTTATTCTTATTCCTGTATCGCTTCCTTTTGCCGTTCACGACTACGTCAGCCATCGTAGTATAAGACTTTGACAGCAGGACGGTGGCCTTCTGCCTGGCACTATCAGTAAGCAAGAGAGTCGAAGCGAAATACCCTGTGGCTGTAAACGCTAATTTTTGCGTGCCCCGTTCTACGGTGATCCTGAATTTTCCGTCGTTGTCGGTCAGCACACAACGGGAACTGTTTTTTATACAGACACTCACATTTTGTAGCGGAACATGCGCCACCGAATCCATCACGATACCCGTGATCATTTTAGTCTGTGCTGTGCCGGCCTTGCAAACCAGGATTGTGAGCAGGAATATGGTGATGCGTTTTAGAATATGGATTGGCTTGCTTTTTTTAAAAATAAGCAGTTTTAACCAAATCCCGCAATCTATATGCCGTTCGGCCGAAATCATTCACACACCTCCCTGCATCCTTCCCTGCATCCATCCCTCCTCCATATCCCAACCCATCCCATCCCGCATTCATAGCTTAAGGATCAGGAACGAATAAACGCAGTCAGGAACGCATCANNAGGACCGTATCGTTGTTGATCCGTAAATGCCGGTCGGCCACTTCGCTGAACACGCTCCGGAAATCCGTGGTGACGGGTAGATCGCGCCCATCTTCCAGATTTTCTATGATCAGCTCTTTTATATTCCCATGAACGATCCCCCCATTCACGCCATTGCCTAAAATGAAATTGCAGGAGCCGCGTCCGTGGTCGGTACCCCCGGTACCATTTTGTTTCACCGTACGCCCGAACTCGGTCATGGTCAGCACGGTGGTGTCATCCTGGTAAGATGCCATATCTGTCCAGAAAGCAGCGATGCTGTTGCTGAGATCGGCGGCGCTGCGGGCGAAAACTCCGTTATCCGTACCCTGGTTAAAATGCGTGTCCCATCCATTCGATTCTGCAAAAGCAACTTCCAGCCCCACCTCCATCTTGACCAGCTGCGCCACCTGTTTCAGGGAATTGCCCAGCGGCGAGTTCGGGTATATGACGTTGTTAGCCGGCCGGTAATTCTGCGCATCCGCGTTCTGCAGCATCTTCATCGCCTCGAAGCTTTCCTTGCCCGTCTCCTTTAAAAGTCCAGGCGAAGTCTGATCGTATAGGTCCTCAAAACTCTTTGCCGCCATATTGGCTCCTGCCTGGTTGCCCCTCATCTGGATGGTGAAATCCCGCAGGTTACTGATCGCTAAGGATGGATGATCCCCGTAGAAAGAACGTGGCATGGCAGAGGTGATGCTCACCGCTGTGAAAGGGGTCCGGGCGTCATGATCAAGCAAACCAACTACCCGGTTGAGCCAACCGCTTGCCGTCCCCTTGTTGAAAGGAGTTCCGGATTCCATATAGTCCTGGGCATCGAAATGCGAACGGGTATTATTCGGAGAGCCGATCCCATGCACGATAGCCAGTTGCTTTTGCCGGAATAAAGGAGCCAATGCCTGCATGGCCGGGTGCAATCCGAAATGCCCATCAAGGTCGATCAGCGAAGCGCCCTTCCCGGCAGCAGCAGCCGACATGAACAAGGTGGGCCGCGCAGCCTGCAGGTACGAATCTGTAAATGGAGTCACAGCCATCAGCCCGTCCATCGCACCGCGCTGAAAAATACACACCAGCACTTTCTTTCTTTTATAAGGAGAGACTATTTTGTCGCTTGCCGCCGCCTCCGCGATGAATGAGGGGATACCCCCCATGAGGCCTACACCGAACAAGGCCAGCCCTCCCCCTTTTAAAAAACCTCTTCTCGATACCATGATTATACTTTTAGCATTAATATCTCTGATATATAATTAACGTCTCTGATATTCAGGTGAACCGATTATGATACCCACCACCTGCGCCAGCATCGGGTTATCATTGGATCCCGCCGTCTCGACAAGTTCGTTGCCGTTCCGCCGGCCATTCCTCCCGCGACTCCCCGTCATCACCACCACCCCATCCCCCGAAGTCTCCCCATCCGTTCCCTGCGACCCCGCATTGTTCCCCGCCCGTGCCGATACAGCGGCATCCACTTTTTTCGCCAGCTCGGGATCATTCAACATCGNNTAATGAGTCTGCTATAAATGGTCAGCGCCGCCTGTGCGCTTTGCGGTTCATGGTAGTTATTGAGCGCAGCCAGGTCAATGGTCAATCCGGGTATGCGACCCGATGCGAGTGCCAGTCCGAAATTCATCCGGTAAAGGAGCGCACCGGCATTGATCCAGTAAGCTCCCTTGTCCGGAAAACCCGTCGGGGCCTGGTAATAATATTTTTTCTCTCCCATTTTTGACACCCAGTTATATAACTGAGAGGGCTGATCGATCCTGCCGTTCAGGGCCCTCACCGCTCCGATGGCCAGCTCGAAAGGGGATTTCGTTTTCTCTCTGATAGAGGAAGCGCTCCAGAATTCGGGAGCGCTCACCATCGTGATCAGCACCTGCCGGATATCCCCGTCCCTGTCCAGGAAGATTTTCGTCATTTTATCGATCAATAGCGGAGATGGATCGTCGCTGACAAAACGAACAGCGATCTTGCGGCAGATAAATCGTGCCGTAGAAGGATGATGCGCAAGCATATTCAGCAGGTCCACTCCTTCCTGGTAGCCTCCGTCCGGGCCAAAATGTTTGCCCAGCACGATCTTTTCCCCATTGTCATGCCGGTTGGCATTAAAGAAGAAATCACCTTCATGCACGAATCCTTTCCGGGCCATCCGTTCATCACCTATTTTATTGACAAATGCTTTTCCTTCTTTTTGTAATGGGTACACCGTCCACCCTGTCAGTACCCGCGCCGCCTGAGTCACGTCCTGCTGCGTATATCCTCCGTCCACTCCCAGCGTATGCAATTCCATCACCTCACGGGCGTAGTTTTCATTCAGTCCCCTTGTTTTCCGGGCTTTCTGCAATTGTGCCACCGAGGAGGTATCAAGAGCCATGTCCTTCGCCACCGCTGCCAGGCCCTGCTGTCCGAGTTGCTCGTCCATGGTCTGCTGTCCTTCATTTACCCCCCGATCTTGTCGCTGACCCCCATGCTGCGTAACCCGCGCATTTTCAGGGGCGGGCCCCGAGCTACTGAAATTATCGAGGTAATACAACATGGCCGGTGATTTCGCCGTCTTCAGCAACAGCTCGCTAAAATTTCCCAGGGCCCCGGGACGAATGATATCCCTTTCATATGCCGGTATGAACTCGGCACAATCGTTTTTAGTGATGCTTACATTAAAGTGGTTGAACCAAAAATCGGTCATTACCTCCTGCAACTGGTTCCGGGAATAGGCGGCTCTCAAAACCTTCTGGCTAATGAACTGGCTGAAAAGTTCCTGCTCCGGCTTATACCCATTTTTATCCATATATTCTTTCACAACGTCCCGGTACGCTTTCCGGTCCGTCTTCACGGAGTCTTTGTCGATATACCCATCCCGGACCGCCATCCGGATCACCTGCCCACCCTTGGGATAAATATTGGCCACTTCCTCATTGCTCAGGTTCAGCGCATCGTATCGGCTCAGGTCCTGTTGCAAAGAGTCATCGGGCAATCCGGCATTCAATTGTTCGTTAAACCATTTTTCAAGGCCCATTTTCACCACCTCGTCGACCTGGCCCGGCATGGCGCCATAGGTGAACCGGCCCAGCAAATGGGCTGCGGCCTGCCGCTCCGTTAAGCCCGCATGCCCGTAGGGGAAAACAGGATGAGGCTTACCCGCTTCCAGTTCATCGGATTCGTTCTTAAGGAATGAAGATAGCAGGAAAACGATACCTGCCGGGATGATGGCAATCTTTAAAACCAGTTTATACAGGGTCATATTTGCTCTTTAATCGCGTCCACATCCTTCTTACAAGGAGATTTACAGGGAGATCCTGTTGTTATAGGACGCCCAAAACCGAGCCGGGTTTAACAGCCGATCCCTTTTATTATCAAATACCATACACAATAATGTCTTCCACATACGCTACCTGAAAGTACATGGAAGACATAAAAGACGTTCTTAAGGTCATCCTTTAATCGGCACCAGAAACAATACTGCTACTAACGATAATAATAGTGATGATAAGGATGGGGATATCTTGCGCAATAACATCCGCTTAAAGTAGAACCGAAAAAAGCGATGGCGAGTATGATTAATAAATGTTTCTTTTTACTCACTAAAGTAATGGTCTTTTTTGGGTGTTCGTGAACCTTCGGTTTCATGTTGTATGATTTTAAGTTTTATACATACATAGAACCGAAAATATTCCCATCGTTTACTAAAGAATTGTTGCTAATTGCTAAGAGCCCGTTAACAGACCACCCACCCTCATTTATGATCGCCATTTTTCAGAATGGGCTTGGACCGCCAGTTTGCTTCCGGACCAAACCTCGTTTGGACGTGTTTGAAGTCTAATTGTTCATATGGCGGATATTGATATATCCACCGGTTGGTCACCAGGAAAAAGGTACTGGAGACCACGACCGCAGCAAGGGCCATAGTCCATGCACGTTTGTAGAGAGGCTTGAAGGAAACCATCGGTTGAATGGCCTCTTTCGTTTCCTGGTCGGAGGGCAATAGCAAAACGAGCAGCGAGACGATCATCGCGTTGATGGTGATGACCCATTCGGTTAAGAGACGTTCCGGGGTCCAGCCGGTCAGCGCCCTTTCGAAATTCCCGATCACCATGATCCATAAAAGCAGCAGGAAGATCAATTGCCCTTTGCCGGTCCAGGTCCGGGGAATGATGGCCAGGGGCTTTCGCAGGTGCCGGTTTAAAAGGATGATGAAGGCCATGAGTAAGAAGATCCAGGTAATATTATACCACCATTCCGGCGTCAGATGCAGGAAATGGATTCCAGGGAGCCTGCCGATATAGGGAACATCCCATAACGCTGGCTGTTTTTGTTGGGAGCCGTCTGTGGCCGTCACTACCCGTTTCCATACTTCCGGTTTCGATTGATCACTCCAGGTGTCGACATTTTTAACGAGGTTCACATAAGGGAGGACGAGCAACGTGAAAATAGCTGCAACGCCCAGCGTCCATCTTTTCGAAACGGATCCGGAATTCAAATTTCCGGGGTTCGATTGCCGGGGTTTAGGGGAAATAGAAGGCATGGCTGTTGTGGCTGTCATCTGCCGTGGAAGCCTCGTTGCCAGTAAGCCCATTGCTACTGCGATGGCGATGCCATTTACGAAGCCGTAGCTTTGCTCGAGAAAGCTATGCCAGTTTTGTTGTTGCCAGTTTGCCCAGGCAGATACGATCTTCTCATATTCACCGCTTCCCGGTTTTATCCCTTTGGCGATAAGGATGCGTGGATTTCCGGGCGCCATAAGGGCCTGCCTGATCCATTGGATCCCGGCGAACCCCAGCCCGCCGATGGTGCCGCTCACCACGGATGCAGTGGCGGCAGAAAGACAATTATTGCGTCGGAACCATAAGATAGTACCGGCGAAGGCACCTGCAATACCGGCCCAGTCATCGCTTCTGGGAGGAGTCATACGGATGCCTCCATGACCGGCAAAAAACAAGCTACCCAGCACGGGGAAGGCCAGGAAAAAGAGCAGCCATCCTCCGGCCATATAGACGATCAGCGAAGAACCCTTTCGGAATTTTCCATAGCGCAGGAAATAGATTGTCAGCCCGGCAACGGTGCCGATCACCCAGCCGATATGCCGGGGGTAGTCACCGAACCACTGTGGCCAGTTGTTTAAAAGATTATGGATATCATAGGCC
>PLXD01000338.1 GCA_003151295.1 Chitinophagaceae bacterium
CTTTCCGATTCCAATAACAGGCTGGAACTGTTGCTGGCGAAGCTGATTTTTGTAAAGTCAAACCAATTGCCTTTCTTCTTATTCAATTTCGCATTGGGATCGCCCAGGAAGCTGACTAACCGGTCTTCAGTCCCGCCTTTATAGGCGTCCAATATTTTTCCATTCGGCAAGCTCACCTGGATAGTGGATGAAGAAACCGTATCCGTACCGACTGTCGGCGGAGCAGTAGTCTTCACGATCGTATCCGATACGGCTGGCGCGACGGTCGTTTCGGTATGTTGGCAGGAACGGTAAAGTAAAAAGGCGATCACGGCAATGATGACAAGCGTTAGTATAAGATACAGGACCTTGTTCCGCCTGGGAGTGCCAACCGATTTTTCCCAGGGGTAATGCTGGATTCCCAATGCCGGCTTTACCTGCAGACCCATAGGGATCGCGCGCATGATGCTGTCGGATTGCGTTTTAAGCCAGATCGACAACCCGCTGGCATCCACATTCGAATTCGTTACATGCCTGCCGATCGCATCCAGAGAAGCAAAGCTGGCAAGTCCCGTTATAAAAGAAGCGGACGGGATACCTACCCCTGAATACCTGCTGATTTCCCTGATGACAAAATCGCTACGGTCCGCAAGCAGCGCCCTTTCGAAATCCGTTCCCTTGTTCAATAAAGCACTGCCCGCAACGAGGCCGCCTGTACTTATGTTCAATTCATGAAGGTGCCCGAAAAAATCACTGCCAGCCGCCTGTATTGCCAGAGTCCTTATTTTAGCCGTTTCTTCCGGGAAGTGTGCCTTGTGTAGTATATGGGTTAGCACCATGGGTATGGCTCCATGAACAGCTTTTTGAACATTGCCTTCGGTTTCACCCAGGAGCACGGAAATTTTAGAAATCAGGGTATCTGTAAAAACTGATTTGACAGAATCGAATAATGTGCTGGACATAATGATTATTATTTTAAGAGTGCATAAAAAGAAAGTCAATAACGATGCCACGGCACTTTAAAGGCAAACGAACTGCTTTTCAGGTTGATGAGCCGGCGTTTTGCCGGATTTCGGTCCGTTTGTGGTGTAAATTCCACACTTCGGTCGGGCCAACCCTACTAATTTTTTACCAGATAAATGGAAATTCCTGCATGATTAATACAACAAATGATCTTACAACTTGTCCTTTCATCATCAACATCATCAACCATTTTCATCATTTACCAATCAATAATCAATGAGATCAGCATTTTTAATGTTTTTTCTATCCTGCTTCAGGCTTGATTCATCAAACGACGATGCGGTAATTTAATAGGTGCAGGATTGGCATGCCAGGAGAAACTAGACGCCCCCCTCACCGCACGGCCGCCAATACTTCTCCCAGGAAACGATCTGCATCCATCCGGTCCCCATGCTCCAGCGCCAACCGGACAATGACCAGCTTCCTGGAAGGGATGACCCAAACATGCTGGCCTCCAAATCCCTCGCAGGAGAAACAATCCGCAGGAACATGCGGGTATTTCTTTAACCACCACAAAGCCCCGTATCCTTCTCCGGTCCTTGTGAAAGCTACCCAGCCTTCCGGTAAGATCCGCTCGCCGTTCCAGACCCCATCGTTCATGTAGAGCAGCCCGAACCGCGCCCAATCCCTGGGCGTAGCATAACAATAGGAAGAACCTACAAAAGTGCCTCCGGCATCCGTCTCTAAAACGGTATGGAGCATACCGATCTTATAGAATAGCTGCTCATATGGGAAGCGATAGTAGTCGGCATCCCCGATCGTTTTACGCACGATGGCCGACAGGATATTAACCGTTCCGCTGGAATATTTGTACTGTGTGCCAGGCTGGTTGCTGAGAGAGGACTCCATCGCGAATTCGCCCATATTCTTTTCCTTGAAGAGCATATCGGTACAAGGGCTTGGACCGGTATAAAACTCCCACCACCGCAGGCCGCTTCGCATGTTCATCAGGTTCGCCTGCGTAATGGTCCGCCGTTCGTCGTTTTTCCAGGCCTCGACCGGCGCCGGAGCCCGGATATCCAGCTTACCCTGTTTAACCAGGATGCCCAGCAGGGCATTGATTATGCTTTTTGTCATGGACCAGCCCAATTGTGGGGTGTTGACGGAAAAACCTGCCGCATACTGTTCACCGATGATCTGTCCATGATAGAGGATGACGACGGCCCGCGTATCTATTTTATGGGATTTACCCTCCCGGAAAACCTCGTCCATGGCAGACTGTACCTTCTGTGCGTCCACCCCGTCCCGGAATGTGTCCGTAATGCGATTGCCCTGCGGCCAATCAATAGTATCCTGGTTCATGGAAGGGGGGGCGGACAATCTCACCCGCTGGCTTTTTAACTCCTGCCCGCTGATCCCGTTGACCAATACGGATCCAAGTCCTCTGCGAAAAAGTGCCTTCTTCCGGGCCATACCCAATATTGACCCCGTCACCGAACTGTCCTCCTGATCGACCGTATAAGACACCAGGCTAAAAGGGAAATCACCGAGATCATCCCGCACTACGTCCGCCGGATTCCGTTCAGCCACGAAAATCCCAGAACAAAGCACCTTTGCCCCGTATCCGCTCAGGATCGGCAGGCTTTTCCAGACGAGTACGAACAGCGCCGCCAGCAG
>PLXD01000250.1 GCA_003151295.1 Chitinophagaceae bacterium
CCCTGGTAGACAGGCAACACCCTCATGACCTGTTTTCCGAGCTTTCCGTAAGCTATGCCTATACCTTTTCTAAAAAAGTGGATGTATTCGCCTATCTCGGTTATCCCGGTGAACCCGCCTTAGGCCCGGTAACTTTCATGCACCGCCCCTCGGGGATGTTCGATCCGGACGCACCGATCGGCCATCATTGGGAAGACGCAACCCATATCACCTTCGGGGTAGGCACATTGGGCCTAAGAGTCGGACAGTTCAAGTTGGAAGGCTCCTCCTTCACCGGCAGGGAACCCGATGAGAACCACTATAATTTCGACAAACCCCGATTCGATTCCTGGAGCGGAAGATTGTCGTTCAATCCCTCCGGGAACTGGGCCCTGCAGGTATCCCATGGCTACATAAAAAGCCCGGAGAGCCTTCACCCGGATGAGAACGTGAACAGAACGACGGCCTCTGCAACCTATGTCTATCCTTTTTCGGCCAAAGCCAATATCGCGGCCACCGCTCTCTGGGGGCAAAACAAATCTAACGGGCAAGACCCCTCTAATGCCGTCTTGCTGGAAGCTACCCTGAAATGGAACCGGCTGGTGGTATATATACGGTACGAATGGGTGCAGAAATCGGTAGAGGAACTCGACCTGGACCCCGTCCTCTATGGCCCCTACAATATGCTATTCCCTTTACAGGCTCTTACCCTGGGCATCGGGTATGACCTGTTCACCATCGGACATCTCACGGTCGCAGGAGGAGGACAAGTATCCGCTTATCGACCGCCCTCACAACTTACAGGCCTCTATGGACAAAATCCCCTGTTTAGACAAGTTTACCTGCATCTATACCCGGGGAAGATGTAGTAACGCATTCAGCCCTTCGCGGTCGAAAATAAGCTGACCGATTTTCAGGTCGGACCAGCCGCGCTTAAGGGTGTAGGTAAATACCGGTTGCCGGTTATCCAACCTGCATTCGATAAAGTGAGTGCCTATTTTGTCATGCGCGGGCAGAAGGGTCTCCTTCATCTGATGAAGATGAGTGGATATAAAAAAATAAGATTTGGAAAATCTCGTCAACCCTGTAATGGTAGTCGTCGCTATTACCAAAGCGTCTTCGACATTCGTGCCCCTGAATAATTCATCGAATATGGCAAAACAACTTCTTCCCTTATCGGCCTCTACCACCACCTTCTTTAAGGATTTTATTTCTGCCATGAAATGACTATACCCGCTTTTCAGATCATCATTCAGATTGATGGATATCGAGATCACTTCAAAAAAAGGAAGCTCACACCGGTCTGCCGGCACGGCCAATCCCAGATGTGCGAGTACAACACAGATCCCAATTGCTTTCAGTAAGGTCGATTTCCCGGACATGTTCGGACCGGTGATCAGGCTGACATGCTCCTGTGCCGCCAGGTCGTTCTTTACAGGATCTTTTATCAGCGGATGGTAAAACCGGGAAATGTACAGCCCGTCCCTATTGTCACTATTGAAATCCGGAAATATGAAATGATGCTTTATGATGCCTCTGGCAATGGAAAGATAGGCTTCGAACAGGAAGAGGTCTTTCCAGAAAATATCCATCTCTCCCTGCCTGATCTTCTCCTGGAGAAATTCCACCACGACAGCCATTTCGCCGATCCGGAATCTCCGCTTCCGGGCGATAGCCTGGTATTTTATCACCCCGAGTCCCGAAAAAAACTCCTTGCAATTTTTTATTTGCCGGCCGAATACAGCTGGGAAGGGTTCCTCTTTCAGGTGAGAGAAATAATATTGATGGATCTTGTAAAAAAACAGCACCAGCTGGCCGAGCTTTCCTTTCTCTCCGTTTCTTTCCGAACGGGCAAAAAACAAATGGATCTTTAAAGAAGCCCCGGATAGCTGTATGCCCCGGGTTTTCATACTTTCCAAATAGCCGTATACCTCATTAAATTCGGATTTGTGATAGGACCAGGGAACCTGCAGCGCTTCATTCCGCATCAGGCTTTTAATGATCTGCTGGCGGATCAGCACTTCCTCCAGGGATGCGGGCAACTCCGAAAGCAATCCGATCAAAGAATCCCTTGAAAATTCATTGTACACAAAGTCAAACAGCGGGAGTATGTCCTTTTTAAAATGTAAGTCATCGACATGCATAATTTAAATATACGCCACATCCCCTTAAATATTTGCCAAAAAAAAATCCTGCTGGAATAACCAACAGGATCTTCTCTGCGTATCAGGCTACCTTTGTTATACTTTGGAAGAAAGGGTAGCGCCGGCTTTAAACTTCGCTACTTTTTTGGCCTTGATCTTGATCGTTGCACCCGTTTGCGGGTTACGACCTATGCGGGCCGCTCTCTTGGAAACCGAGAAGGTTCCAAATCCCACCAGGGTCACTTTAGCGCCCTTCTTGAGGGTCTTAGCTACAGCTTCCGTGAAGGAGTCTAGGGCGGCAGTCGCCTGCTTCTTGGAGATGCCGGCATCTCCTGCGATCTTTTCGATTAATTCGGCTTTGTTCATTGTTATACATTTTTTGGGTTAGTCAATCGGGGATAAAAATACGATTTTCCCGTTGCTGGCGTAATTTATTCGTCTTTTAAGTATTTGGCCGGATTAGAGGTATGCGCTTTAAAGATATGCCAGGCAATGCCGACGGCGGTCATAACGACGAGCCCCAGGCAGGACAAAATGAAGGGGTAAGCGGATACCCCCGATTCTGGCGCAAGCTGTTTGAATAACTGGCGTATACCCAGGTAGGAAAGGGGGAATCCCGCTACCACAGCGAATCCCATGGAAAATAGGAATTCCTTGTTAAATAGTCATTTTTTTGCCTAAAATCAGCAGGGCCAATCCGAAAATACCGGATACGGAGATGAGGATCATGAGTAGGCAAGAAGCGCCCAATACCTGGGAAATCGTGGAAAAATCCTGAAAATACCCGTCAAATACCGTATCCTGGAGATACCCTTCGAAGGGAAGATTGGGGCATCAGGGAAGCATGGATCGGACTCTATGATTAATTCTTATTCCTTGCCTGATCAACGGTATGTCCGTGAATTGCTCTATGGAAATGATGTCGATCATTTGCCTTATCTGCCCAACCTGAGCATGACCACATCATGAGGACCCACCCGGGCCTGAAATGGTTTTTTCGTGTCGCCTGCCTCTTTCTTTGTCCAAAGGTTTCGTAGCTTATATACAAGGGTCTTTGTATCAAGATTCCGTTTAGAAAGAGTATCCGTGATAACCTGGGCGTTCCAATTGAAATTTACGGGTTGGGCCGTCGTTTTCCTGTTTAGGAAACAGAACGCCCAATCCCCGCCGCTCAATGGCTTGATCCATATTTCCAGGCTGTCTTTCGAGAAGTATTTTAATGCCTGGATCCCCAAAGAGTCCTGGTTTACTGCGATCACTTCTTTATTGGTAAGGATATCATGGGTAGATACGGACATTTTTCGTAGGTCATTGCCGGCAATAAGCGGCGCGTCAATCATACACCACATGGAAAAGTGTGCCCTGTTTTCGCTCTCGGAAAGACCGTTACCCACTTCGAGCATATCGGGATCGTTCCAGTGACCGGGACCGGAATAAGCACGCAGGGTATCCTGGGAATCCAATATCGTCATGGCGCCATTAGACGACCAGCTTCCCATGTTCTTGGTCCCGTCGAAGACATTTCCGATATCCTCTGTAGTACGCCATAAATGTCCCACAGGAGCGGCCCATCGCCATGGCTTGCTTGTTCCCCACTCGCAGAGGCTGAAGAGGATCGGATGCCCGGCTTTCTTCAACGCCTTGCTCATCGTCGTATACACCTCGATAGAATTGATGCCTTCGGTATTGCACCAGTCGAACTTTAAATAATCCGCTCCCACCGAAGCATAGAAACGGGCATCCTGGTACTCATAGCCGCGGGTGCCAGGATAACCGGCACAGGTCAAGGTTCCTGCACAATTATACAGCCCGAATTTCATTCCCTTGGAATGCACATAATCGGAAATGAATTTCATCCCTCTTGGAAACTTCACAGGGTCGGGAACCAGGTCACCCGTATTCGGGTCCCTCTCCTTCGCCATCCACGCATCATCCAATACAAGATAAATATACCCGGCATCCCGCATACCCGATGAGACCATCGCATCGGTCATTTCCATGACCATCTTCTCATTAATATTCCCCTGAAAGGTGTTCCAGCTATTCCAACCCATCGGAGGNNGCCGTCAATAGGAATGCAGACATAATAAACTGCCTCATATAAAATATTTTTATATTATGGGTACAAAAATAAGGTACAGATGTTTGGCGTGGCACGGTTTTTTTAATATCCTATCGTATTACTTCACTTTAAATGATAGTTTATTTTACGCCGGACGGTTATTTTCCTTGTTATAGCTATAGNNCCCTAACGACATACTGGAGTGGTTACTCTTTTTGTAATCACTCCTTTTACTTCCGGGTGCAATTCCTCCGCCACCTTCCCCGGCTGCCAGATGTCCTGCGGCATCCCCTACGAATTTTATAGTCAATCATTATCAATATGGAATTTCCCATACCTATCGCCGTCCTCGATGATTACCAAAATGTCGCCTTGTCTTTTGCCGACTGGTCTGCCTTGCCCGAAAAGGCTCAGATCACGGTCTTTACCGATCATATAGCAGAGGAAACAATGCTCATAAAACGATTACAACCCTTTCAGGTAATTTGTGTCATGCGGGAACGCACGCCGTTGACCCGGCAAATTCTCTCCCAATTGCCTAACCTCGGGCTCATCGTTTCCACCGGCATGCGCAATGCGTCCATTGACATGCAAGCGGCGGCGGAATTAGGAATTGCCGTGGCGCCCACCGGATATCACGCCAGCGGAGCACCCGAGCTGACCTGGGGGCTGATCCTGGGAATTGCACGGCATATTGTTGCAGAAAGTGCAAGCATACGCGGTGGTGGTTGGCAAACGACCGTCGGTAAGGACCTGAAAGGAAAAACGATCGGTATCGTAGGCCTGGGAAGAATCGGCAGCAAAATTGCCCGGTACGCCGCGGCTTTCGAAATGAACGTGATCGCCTGGAGCGAGAACCTGACGGAAGAAAAAGCAGCCCTGCAAGGGGCGCGGCTCGTCACTAAAGAAGGCTTATTCCGTGATTCCGATTTTATCACGATCCACCTGGTATTAAGCCCCCGCTCAAAAGGGATCATTACCGCGAAGGAACTCACCCTGATGAAATCTACCGCCTATTTTATAAACACTTCCCGCGGACCGCTGGTGGAGGAGCGGGCGCTGATTGAGCTTTTGCAGGAAAAGAAGATTGCCGGGGCCGCCATCGACGTGTTTGACGAAGAGCCCCTGGCTGAAGACCATCCCTTCCGACGGCTGGATAATATACTCTGTACGCCGCATATCGGGTATGTGACGGAAGATACTTACCGGATATTCTACCGGGATACTGTAAAGGCCATCCTGGAATGGCTGCAATAAAGCGGGTAACCCTCGCGCCAACTAAAATTGAAAAGAAAAAAAATTGATCTTATTTTTACTACTTACCCCGTTTCATGAATAAGCTACTCTTTATTATTTGCACCTGCCTGTCAGTAAGCGTTCTTTCCGTATCCTGCCATAGTGGGGAACAGGGAGAGGACGGTTCGCCGGCAACAAAGGACAATATTCCCCGCCCGGTCATCCCCTATACGATCGATTATACCGTGGTGAATTCCTTCCCCCACGATACGAATGCCTTTACGGAAGGATTATTGGTACATGATGGAGAGTTATATGAAAGTACCGGGCATACCGATTCGTATAAGAACTCACGGTCCTTATTTGGAGTAGTGGATCTGCATTCCGGTATGATCCGGGTAAAAGCAGAGATCGATAAGAACAAGTATTTTGGAGAAGGCATCGCCTTTTTGAAGGACAGAGTATATCAGCTCACCGATACGACTAAAATTGGTTTCATATACGATGCTAAAACCTATAAGAAACTGGGAGAGTTCCATTATGACACCGACGGGTGGGGATTGACAACGAATGGATCAACCCTGATCATGAGTGACGGATCCAGCAATATTACCTATCGTGACCCTTTAACTTTTAAGCCCGTCAAAATTCTTAAAGTAACCGACAATAACGGCCCGGTATCAAATATCAATGAAATGGAACTGATAAAAGGCTTCCTATATGCCAATCAATGGCTGACGAACTATATCCTTAAAATAGACACCTCCACCGGCAAAGTAGTAGGCCGGTTGGATATGATTTCCCTTATATCGAATGCGCGATCGAAATATCCCGGCTCGATAGAAATGAACGGGATCGCCTACGATTCTGTGGCTGATAAGATCTATGTCACCGGGAAGCTATGGCCGAATATCTACGAGATAAAATTCAGTCATTGAGTTTTTGTCAAACAAGCCTCATTAAATATCTAAAAATCCGCAAACGAACGCCCGTAGTATCAAAACCGTACAGCTCTGCCGGCAAGTCCGAATACATTTTTTTGATTATCAATCATTTAAACATCCGGCATATTCTTGGCTTGAAAAGTACGGATTAAAACCCGGGACCATGCTAAGAAACTATTTCAGAATATGCCTGCGGAACCTTTGGAAAAGCAAAGGGTTCTCCGCCATCAATATCTTTGGCCTGGCCATCGGCCTCGCCACCTGCCTACTCATCATGGTCTATGTGCTGGACGAGCTGAGCTATGACCGCTTTAATAAGGAAGCAGACCGGATCTACCGCGTGGATGGGGAAATCAAATTTGGAGGAAACCATATGGTCCTGGCTGTCGCGCCGGCGCCGATGGGGCCCGCCCTGAAACAGGATTACCCGGAAGNNTATGCAGATTCCACCCTGTTCCGCGTATTCACCCTCCCGATGATCGGGGGTGATCCCGCCACAGCATTAAAGGAACCTCATACAGTCGTAATCACGGAAAAAATAGCCCGCAAATATTTCAACAGTACGGATGTCGTGGGCCGCAGCCTGCTCATCAATGATACCGTCAATTATAAGATCACCGGCGTGATCGCGGACCTGCCGGCCCAATCGCACCTGAACTTCGATTTTTTCGTGTCCCTGTCCGGGTCGGCGGAGAGCAGGAATTCGGAATGGCTGAGCAGCAATTTCAATACCTATATATTGCTGAGAAAAGGGGCCGACCTTAAAAAGATGGAAGCCAGGCTCGGTGAGATGGTCGATAAATACATCGCCCCCCAGGTAGGATCCGTCCTGCATACTTCCATGGAAGATCTTACCAAAGGCGGGAACTTCATCCGGTATATCCTGATGCCGCTGACCGATATCCATTTGCTTAGCAACAAGCAGTTCGAACTGGGTCCCAACAGCTCCATCGAATATGTTTATATCTTTTCCGCGATCGCCGCATTCATCCTGCTGATCGCCTGTGTCAATTTCATGAACCTGTCAACGGCGCGTTCAGCCAACCGGGCGAAAGAGGTCGGCATCCGAAAAGTGCTGGGCTCTTTGCGTGGCCAGCTAATTATTCAATTCATCACGGAATCCATCCTGGTCAGTTTTATCGCCATGCTCCTGGCCTTGGGGATTGCCTGGCTATTATTGCCTTATTTCAACCAGTTGGCCGGCAAAGAAATGAGTATCGGACTGTTTATCAAACCCTGGCTGGCGCCTGTATTGCTGGGGCTGGTCCTCCTGGTAGGGTTGCTGGCCGGTAGCTACCCGGCTTTTTTCCTCTCGGCTTTCCGGCCTGTTCTGGTATTAAAGGGCACGATCGCTTCCGGTTTCCGGACGGGGCTTTTACGAAATATCCTGGTGGTATTCCAGTTCGGTATCTCGATTTTCCTGATCGTGGGAACGTCAGTCATTTATAACCAGCTTAGTTATATCCGCAATAAGAAAATAGGATTCGACAGGGACCAGGTGCTGATCATACAAAATGCTTACCCGCTTGGCAACCAGGCAAGGGCTTTCAGGCAGGATATCCTGGGTCTGACAGGTGTACAGGGGGTCACGATGACCTCATTCCTGCCTACTTCAACCACCCGTAACGATGGGCCCCTCTTCCTGACCCCCACCCTGGATCAGAAAAGCGCTATCGAAACGCAGAATTGGTCTGTAGACGATCAATATATCCCCGTATTGGGCATGCAGGTAGCGACGGGAAGGAATTTCTCCAAAGACTTCCCCTCGGATTCGCAGGCAGTGGTAATTAATGAATCGGCGGCACGACTGATGGGCGTCAAAGACCCCATCAACCAAAAAATATATGAATTGGAGGATCTGCAAAGTAAGAAGCTGAATATCTATAACATCATAGGGGTCGTGAAGGATTTCAATTTCAATTCCCTGCGTGAGCAGGTGACGCCCCTGGCCCTCTTCCTCCGGGAAGACAGGGGGAGCATGGCCTTCCGCATCCACAGCGACAATATTCCGAAATTGGTCGCGCAGATAGAAGAGAAATGGAGGGCGATGGCGCCCACCCAGCCCTTCGGCTATTCTTTCATGGATGATAATTTCAATGCAATGTACAAGTCGGAGACCCGGATGGGCCAGATCTCTGTATCCTTCTCCGTGCTGGCGATCTTCATTGCCTGCCTGGGATTGTTTGGGCTGGCCGCCTATGCAGCCGAACAGCGCACGCGGGAGATCGGTATCCGGAAAGTACTGGGCGCCACCATTACCAATATCATCACCCTGCTATCCAGGGATTTTTTAAAGCTGGTGATGATCTCCGTATTGTTTGCCTTCCCCTTTGCCTGGTGGGTCATGCATAGCTGGCTGCAGGATTTTGCCTACCGGATCACGATCGGCTGGCAGGTCTTCGGACTGGCAGCCTTGCTGGCTGTATTGATCGCCTTATTCACAGTGAGCTTTCAGGCAATCAGGGCAGCCCTTGCAAATCCGACGAAGAGTCTGCGAAAGGAATAAAGAGCTTCTCCTTATTTGATCTTTTTGCCAGGAACGTGGCCGCCATTCTGGTGAAGGATCACTAGGGCTATTGGCCGATGAACTGAAAAGAGTCATTCCAGAAGTGCAATCTTCCAGTACACTGGAACGCGATATGCGCGGCCTGCGTTCGGAATGAATAAATTCATTCCGCTATAACCGAACGCCAAATTTATAGGCCAGCGAAATGGAAAAAGCGCTGTTCTTTAGATTATATCCGGATCCCGTATAAGCCTTTATCAAACCGTTGCTGATAGCGGGTATCAATTGTAAATGCTTCCATTCCAAACCGGCCAGGAAACTATAACCGAAATCGTAGGGGTTAAAGGAGAGATTACTCGGATAGATATCGTTTGTAAATTTTATATTGTTATCAATGACCTGCACAGGCGGGGGTCTAAAAGCATTTCCATTATAAGTTGGGGAATCGTATCCTTTTTGGGTGCCCCATAATCCCCTCGACACATATAATCCTGCACCGGCAATGACATGGAATGAACGGCCCAGCTTAATTTTATAAAGCAGGTTCACGGGAAGACGCAGGTAATATAATCTTAGGGTAAATTCCTCGGTAGACCGGCCGCCGCCGGGATTCACATTATTATTAACAATATGGGCTCCGTTCCCGAAGTATAACAAGGCCGGTTCCAGGAACCAATTTTTTCCCAGGGGGATCTCTGCCGCCACTCCCGCATGGAAAGAATTTGCGGATGAATTCTGATCCCATCCATCATAGCCCCCCCCAATTTCCGGTAAGCTTGCATCATTGTAACCGGCCAGCACTTTAAATCTGATTTGTGCGGCGCAGCCTATGGATAAAAGGCTCAAGGTGCAGAAAATCAATCCTTTCATACAGCATATTTTTTTCATGACAGGGGAAAAGATCGGATCGTTGCACCGCGTCGGGAATGTTTTGCAGCTACCTTTGATCAAATGGAAAATCTCAGCGGAATGGCACAACCTGGGCTGGTATTGCTGGGCATTGTATTGAACAAAAGATAAGCCCACTCAACTCATTGGTGTTTTCCGGAAAGAATCTTTTCAAACTTATCTTTTTTGTTCTCATACACGATAAAACCGGTTATCCTGCCTGCCGGGCTTTTACTAAATTGAATATCCAAAGGCATATTTTCCTGTATGAAAAACAGGGTGTTTGAAGCAGGTTTTAATTCGAAAGTTTGCTTACCCCTTATTTTGGCGAATAATTTATCCTGATCGATACTGACGTCTACCGTATCCCTTTCCGGGCCTGCATAGGTCCCGGTATATTCTTTCAAAAGTGAAACATTAATGGGTATCTCTTTATATGTGAATTTTTTCTGCTGTAGCAGCCATTGATACAGGCTGTCATTTTCATAGGTCACCGTCCAGCTATTATGCCCCAGATCCGGGTAAACGGTGAATCGTACCGAAGGATTGTATTTCTTCAATGCATCAACCATTATTTGATCCCTTGCGATCGCCACGGTGCTGTCTTTTGCACCGTGAAAACACCATACCGGCATATTGCGGAGTTTCCAGATATCTGCGGTATCGCCACCTCCGCAAATCGGAACAACAGCTGCAAATTCTTCCGGGTGTTTGATAGCAAGTACCCAGGTACCGAATCCGCCCATACTGAGCCCGGTCAGATAAATACGATCCGGGTCGACCCGGTAGATCCGTTTGCACTCCTGCAGCAAAAAATAAAGATCATCTGCATTCCATCCGAATTGAGCCTGTGGCGCTTGCGGTGAGACGACAATAAAAGGGAATTTTTTGCCCTGTTCGATCAGTTTCGGTGGCCCGTGCACTTTTACTTTCTCCAGGTCGTAGCCACTTTCGCCGCTTCCATGCAGAAAGATCATCAGCGGCCACGTTTTGGTGCTGTCGTCTTTATAACCATCCGGGAGAGAGAGGAGGTAATCGACCGGCCTCACCACTTTTTCATGGGTTTGCTGAGCATTTACCCGGAAGTACAGGGCGAAGCATATCAAGAAAAAGAAAGCTGTTTTGATTATTTTGAGCATGGCGTTCAAGGGATGATTTGTCACATCCTCAGTTTCAAGATAATGATTTTATAGCTAATTATCCGCTGAACGTTCTGGCTAAATCCTATAATTGAGGGATTTAATTATCTTCACCGGGACTAACGTACAGGCAACTACTATGAGGAAGATTAGGCTGATGCATAATCAACACGTCGATCAGATCCTGCACTTCCGAAGCCGGTTTGTCCGCGACAAGGTACGACTGTCCTTTCCCCGTTTCCAGCCAGGTATTGCTGCCATCGGCCGCTACCTGCATCCGGCCCTCTTTCACCGTATAAAAACGCCTGTAACCGCTGAGGGCCACCAGCACCGCCGTCTCGTCCCAACTCATTCTACCCAGGTGGTCTTCGTCGGCCAGGGGGAGACAAATCCGGAATACATCCTTGACCGGGCTGTTTTGAATACCTTCATTCCGGACCAAAGGAAGACCGCATTTTATATTCTGGCCGATCTCGAACCCGCTGAATAGAACAGGCGAAGGCCAGTTGGCAAAAACATATTGGGAAGCGGGAGCATCCTTAAACACATTGAACTCCCTGCCCGAAGGAAACTTGCCCGCCATGGATACCAGTCGTCTTACCTTTTTCCGGACCAGCTCCAGCCCGTTCAGCCGGGAATAATCATCCGGACCGGAATGGAGAAGGCCCGATAGGTTGGTCAAAAAGCCCACCGTGATGATGATCACGCTTTCATCCGGCTGCTTCGACAATATCTTTCTGTACAAGATGACGGCATCGGGTACTTCGCTGTTCAACTTGATAGCATGGGGATACTTCGCCAGCAGGCTGTCCGTCCAATGCTGCGAGTCGCGCTGGTCAACGGCATCCCCCTTTGGCACACCGATGGGTATCCCCGGACGGTGAAAGTAGGTATTGAACAGGTTGAGCACAGCGGCAACGCCTTCATACTTATTACTGGCCATTGTCGCCAGGATATTCACCTTTCCAGTGTCCGCAAAAGCATGCAACAGGGCGATCGCCCCCACATCATCATAGTCGGGCCCCATATCGGTGTCGAAAATGACCGGCAAAACCATGACTTTCTCTACGATCCCTTCCCCCCTCTGGTCCAACTCCTTCGAACTTTTTTGGGAAAACCCGAACCGACAGCTTGCCAGGAAAAGAAAACCAAGGAGTAATTTTTTTAGCATACTCGTATACAGCGTTTATAGTTCAGTAGTTTAAAAATCTGATACTCTAATAGTTTAATACTCACCGCCTGCACCGCCGCCGCCGCCCGAACCGCCGCCGAATTTAAAATCATTTCCTGCCTGCGTCCCGGGTGTCCCGGGTGTCCCGGGCG
>PLXD01000478.1 GCA_003151295.1 Chitinophagaceae bacterium
AAGCTACGTTGATACTACCAATCTTTCAATTATTGTGATTTGCTGCCAGTTGCTCCAGTGTTTTGACGCTGCGGATCTTTACCGCGGATTGAGGCCTGGCGAACAGGACGCCGGTCACCACTACGGTGTCCCCGTCATGGATACCTTTTGTGATCTCCACATTATTGGCCTCCCGTATGCCGGTCTGTACGTTCACGAATACGGCTTTCCCTTCTTTTATGAGGATCACCTGGTTGTTTTTATCATCCGGGATAAGGGAATTCGTAGGCACCAGGATCGCTTTTTTGTCTGTTCGAGCATTGACAAATACTTTTACGAATGCACCGGGATGGCCCTGCCCGTCCTGGAGTATGGCCCTCACTTTCAGATTGCGGCTGGAAAGATTGATCTGCGGTTCGGTAGCCAGGATCACGGCTTTGCGGTGGATCTTATTGGTGGCGTCGACTTCCACATCCAGGACGGCCCCTCTCTTAATGAGGACGCTATATTGTTCCGGGAGGGTGAAATCGATCTTGATCTTATCCAGTTGCTGGATAGTGGCTATTATATTGGAAGGGGATACATAGGCGCCGGGGCTTACCTGGCGGAGTCCTACGGTGCCGCTGAAAGGTGCGCGGATGAGCGTCTTGTCGATCTGCGCCTGGGTATAGTCGATATCCGCCCTGGTGCTGTTCACATTATTCAAAGCCAGGTCGTAATCTGCCTGGTTAAGGCCGTTTATAGCGAGCAATTTCTTATTCCTTTCCTCGGTCTTTTGATAGAGGTCCAGGAGCACTTTTGACTTTTCCATCTGGGCTTGCAGGTCCGCATCGTTAATACGGGCGAATAAAAAGCCTTTTTCGACATATGCGCCTTCCGGTACATCCAGGAAGGTGATCCGCCCGCTGGTCTCCGGGTGCAGTTCCACATATTCATTGGCAACGATGCTGCCATTCGCCTCGACCAAATTGTCGAGGGATTTGGGGGCTGCTACGATGACATCGACGATGGTAGGTTGATTCGCCTGGGATCTGGGCTTGTTTGGTTCCTCTTTGTCCTTGCAGGACGAAATGAGGATCAGCAGGGCGGAGATTATAGGGATAATTCCAAGGTCTTGGAGGGGCCTAACCATTTAACTATTTTTAAAGAAAACCATGTAAAGAACCAAATATAGCGAGAAAAGAATTTCGCCCTATTTCCAGTCAGCGTGATTTATATGAGTGGTAGCCTCTTTGAAGATCCCGATAATTTTTACCGATCCGCCCCTTTGCAGTATACCCGGTGGTTTGCTTCTTCTATTTTCAGTGTTTTTCAGGGAGAATTGTATGACCGGTAACGGAATGCCCGGAGCGATAGTTATATGTCCGGATAAGTGAGTATATCCGGAGCGAATAGTGATTTATCTTTCAGTATGGATACTTTGATTTTTAAGGTCGTGGGGATTGTTCCCGAAACAAAAGAGGCCAGCACCCTTTTACTGGAGCCGGCCGGAGGCGGATCATTCGGTCCCTCGGTTGCCGAAGGCTTGCTGCAAGCGAGGCAGGATGAACCGGCTGAACCGTTCAGTTACGAAGCCGGTCAATTCCTGACCTTTCTGATCTCCCTTCATGGAAGGATATTAAGACGTTCTTATTCAATTGCTTCGACGCCCGGAGTCGACCCATTCCTTTCCGTCACGATCAAGCGATTGCCCAATGGGGAAGTCTCACGACACCTGCTGGATCATTGTAAGGTTGGAGACCTGCTGAGCTCCCTTCCTCCTTTTGGCAGGTTCACCCTTGCTACCCATCCCGGTCGCCAAAGGAATATCTTTTTTATTGCGGCCGGCAGCGGAATGGTCCCGATTTTTTCACTACTGAAAAAAGCACTGAACGAAGAGCCGCTCAGCCGGATCACCCTGCTTTCACAGGACCGCAACGAACATACCCTGCTTTATTGGAAGTCTCTGGAAGAACTGGAACGGCGATACCCTTCACGTTTCAAATGGTTCCCGCTGCTGAGCAGGCCATTGGATGGGAAAATGACCTCCCGGAGAATAACCAACATTCTCCTGGAGGAATTGATCCATAGGCAACTTGCCTTGTTTCCCGGGAATGTTTCACCAGGATCCGGATGGCAGGAGAGCCCCGAAACCATGATGGGGCCGGGTAGCTTGTTTTATCTTTGCGGCCCGCTGCCTTTTATGCGAATGGCGCAGTTCACGCTCAGGCTGATGGGTTTTGCGGACAGCAGCATTAAAAAGGAGAGCTTCATGGTCGACTTTGTCCCCGGACCACCTTTCTTTCCGGATTATAGCCCCAGGAATGCGACCATCCATTTCGGACACAGGACTTATGCAATTCAGGTCGTGTATCCCGATTCCATCCTGACCGCCGCTCTTCGTGCGGGCATTCCCCTGCCTTATAGCTGTCGCGGCGGTCGCTGTTCCTCCTGCGCTGCAAGATGTCTGAAAGGCCGTGTGAAAATGAGCATCAACGAGGTATTATCCGAAAAAGACCTCCGGGAAGGATGGGTACTGACCTGTGTAGGATATTCGGAGACGGATGTAGAGATAGAGGTGTAGTAGTACGCCATACCAGCCTATCCCAGGTCTTCCGCGCTAAATGCCAACGGCAGGAGGACGCTCGCCTTGGGAACGATATAGACCTTCCCTTTCTGGCCGCTTAGTAACAGGCGTATGGTCTGCCCGGTCCTTTGCTCGAACTCGCGTATTGATTGCCGGCAGATACCGCATGGGGAGATCGGCTTGTCACTGGGGCCGCGTTCATTATCGTAACTGATAGCAAGGATATCGATCGGCACACCCGGGTATAGGGATGCCGCGGTTGCGAGGACCACTCCTTCCGCACATAACCCGGCGGGAAAAGAAGCATTCTCCTGGTTGGACCCATGAACGATTTCCCCGTTCTTCAACCTGGCCGCGGCCCCAACCCTGAAAAGGGAATAAGGGGCATAGGCCTGTTGGGTGGCCGATCTGGCCCTGTTCAACAGGTCTGCATCCTCCCTGCCCAGTTCATCGGAGGAATCGTAAACTTCAAAGGAGAAGCTGTATTCTTTATTTTGCATGCGATCTAATGGCCATAAAATGAAAATGATCGGGCTGTTTATTCCGGATCTTATTTGATCTTACTAAACAACCGGCTCCAGCGGACCCCTTTATCCCAACTCATCCAGATCAGCCACGCTTCTCCCACTACATGATCTTCCGGGACAAAGCCCCAATACCGGGAGTCCTGAGAACCGTGACGATTGTCACCCATCATCCAGTAATAATTCATTTTAAAGGTATACTGGTTGGTCTCCTGGTCATTCAGGAATATCTTTCCGTTCCTTACCTCGAGTGTATTGCCTTCATAGACCCGTATAGCGCGCTCATAGAGGGAATAGTTTTCCAGGGTCAGGGGCAGAACGGCGCCTTTCCTGGGTATCCATATCGGTCCGTAATTATCTTTTGACCAGTTATGGATATGATCGTAGGGGTATACGTCNNTCCTTTAAGCTATCGATTTCGGGGGTTATGCTCTTCGCCAGCCCGCTTTTCAGCATTTTCTCTTTGGCGGACCAGGTCAGGAGCATATGGAACTTATTGGGGGCGCCACCGTCTGATACTTCTTCGGGATTGCTCATATCGACATTGTATTCATCTTTCATCACCGTTTCATCCAATTGCTGTCCGCCTGTTTCTACAAAGTAAGGGGTCTCGGAATGGGGCGGAAAGGACATTGCCTTCCCATCGATATACAATACCTGGTCCTTGATCTGCAGCGTGTCGCCGGCTATGGCCACACAGCGCTTGATGTAATTTTCCTCTTTATCGACCGGGCGGAATATGAGCGGATACTGGTCCGGATTGTCCAAAACGATCCGCCGTCCCGCATCGATATCCCCGTGTCCCACTTCAGCACGGCATACATCATAATAGGGACGCAGGGATTGATATTCAGGCAGGTTGATCACGGTATCCCCCGCCGGAAAATTGAACACCACCACGTCATTGCGTTTAACCGGGCTGGGAAACCACCGGGTATAAGGGATCTTTATCCATTCGACGTAAGATTTGCCATTGGTGATCGGCATGGTATTGTGAACGAAAGGGATTGACAGGGGAGTGTTCGGGATCCGGGGGCCATAGCTGAACTTGCTGACGAACAAAAAGTCGTTCACCAGCAGGGTCTTTTCCATCGAGCCCGTCGGAATGGTATAGGCCTCAAATACGAANNAATGTACGGATCAGGGTAGCAGCCACGATGGCAAAGACCCCGGCATCCGCCCATTCCCTGGCCGTGGATTTCTTATATTTCTTTACCGACTCGGGGCCTGAAAATTTGGTTTTTTTATCCAGGCCAATATACAGAAAGTAAAATCCGCCGGTAAAAACGGTCAGGGCATGCTGGTAGAACCGGAGCTTCCCGAAGGTCTTTATGAACTCAATATAGATACCCAGGGTGATGAACCAGCCGGCAACCGGTATGAATTGAAGAAAGAACCAGTAGACGGGTCGTTTGCTGACCTGCAGCATGGTGTAACTATTATAGGCCGGGATTAGCCCTTTCCAACCGGGGACACCGGCTTTTTTAAACAGTAAATAAGCACCCGCGGCGGGCAGGAGGAACAAAACCAGCGCTATCAATATTAAAACCTGGACCTGGTGACCACTCATTTGTGCAATTTTAAGATTCCGGCAAAAATACCATATTAATCGTCCTGCCAAAACATTGACCTGGAAAGTTTTGCTAAAACTCATTCCCGGCGATTACTGCTTTCAGGCATGTATTTGTAGCGGGACAGATAAAAATATTACAGAAAATATTCCTGGAT
>PLXD01000414.1 GCA_003151295.1 Chitinophagaceae bacterium
AATGGAACCAGGCGCATGATTGCAAGAACCTTTTCTGCGTCGACGGTGGGTCCTTCGTTTCGCAGGCCGATAAGAATATCACCTGGACGATCCTTGCCTTATCGATGAGGGCCAGTGAACACATTGTTGAGGAGATGAAGAAACAGAATATATAAGCCTCCCCCCTTCTCTCTCCGGAGGGAGAGGGTGATTAAGACAATTAAAGAAATTATTATGGACAGAAGAAAATCGATCAAGACTTTACTCGTGGGCAGTGTGGCGGCAGGCACCCTGATCGAAGCGTGTAATACCAGTGATAAGAAGACGGGCTCGCCGGCAGGTGACACAGCTGCTTCCACAGCAGACGATCCTACCCGGATGAAGCAGGAAATAGCGTACGAGAAACAGATCAATACCACCACGTTCTTTACCCCCCAGGAAATGGCCACGATCACCATCCTCGGCGATATCATCATCCCCCGTGATGAGGTGAGCGGCAGCGCGTCGGATGCCAAAGTGCCTGATTTTATAGAATTTATCGTGAAAGATATGCCGGAGCACCAAATCCCTATGCGGGGCGGACTCCGTTGGCTGGATATCCAGTGCCTGAAACACTTTGAGAAGGCGTTTAAAGATTGCAGCCCGCAACAGCAAATCGAAATGGTAGATCAAATTGCCTATCCTAAAAAGGCGAAGCCCGAAATGGGCGCTGGTGTGGCTTTCTTTACACTCATGCGGAACCTGACGGCCTCCGGCTTCTATACGACCGAGATCGGCGTTAAAGATATGGGCTATATCGGAAATGTTCCTAACCAGTGGAATGGCGTGCCGGATGACGTATTAAAACAGCATAATTTAGCGTATACAGAGAAGGAACTGAAGGAATGTATTAGTTTCTAGTTTCAGGTGATATCGATCCGTGGTATTCAACGGCAGAGACTAGTTCTCGATGGCGCAGCAATAATAGCCTATCTCGCCCAGCACAAAAGTATTGGGAACAAAGGAGAAAAGGGATTGCCTGACCATAGCCTCGGCTTCCTGCTGGTAGTGAAGGCCGACTTCCGGCGTTTTCATGGCAAATTGCAGGCTTTGTATCTTGAGGAGGGCGATCTTGCTTTCCCGGGCAATATAAGTTTCCAGCTGACGGAATTCCTGGGCTAAATGATCCTGGTTGTTACTAATGTTGGGAGTCATAGGGGGATTTTATTAAATTTTTCAAAAAGACATTTCTACGCGGATTTTATTGAAAACGATAATGCGAATCAAAAATTGCATGTTAGATGTCACATAATTTATCCATTACCCGGCATTATTCGCGACGGCAAAAGCGTTTTTATTAAATTATCAATGAAAAAACTTAGCTAACCCTATGAGAACAAGCCTACAAAAGGAAATCCCGTTTACCAGGCTCGTTTTGCAAGGGAAATGGTTTCCAATAGCGGGAAGGACCTATCCGCCGAGTAATTTTTAAATGTTTGACTACCAATGCATTAAGATTCGGCATTGATGAGTCACTACCTGATAAGGATGGTAGTCCCCTTTTGAAAGAACCTGCGACCCGAATCCCGGTCTGTATACTGAAGGCTCCATACATAAGTGCCGGCCGGCTGGGGCGTTCCATTGATCCTGCCATCCCATTTCTGCGTCCAGTCCCTGGTCTCGAATACCAACTGCCCATAGCGGTTAAATACTTTGAAATCCAGGTTGTCCGCCTTATAGGCATTCAACGGATACAGATAATCATTCAACCCGTCCCCATTGGGAGTAAAGGCAGAAGGGACGGCGATATAACAACTGCGGAGGATCTGTATCTGCTGGTAGGAAGTATCGCTGCAGCCCACACTGTCCTGGACGATCAGCCGGATCGTATAATTTCTTTCCACCCCGATCGCCGGGTACAACTGATCGGGAGGGGTTTGCTGCTGGCTGGAAACCCCATCTCCGAAATCCCAGTTCCAGCTTGCAATAGGGCCTATGCTCATGTTTTTAAATATTGCAAAATCCTTAGGACATAATATATTAGGCGCTTCTTCAAAATCAGACTTTATTGTATTATTCAGCAATATGGCGGCTTTTAGGGTATCACTGCAGACCCCATTGGAAACAATAAGCTGAATTTGCTTCACTCCGAAAACGGAATAATACTCAACAGGGTCCTGCAGGGAACTGGTGATCGTGCCATCGAAGGTCCATGCCCAACGGTTGATGCCGTTATTATTGTCTTNNAATCGATCTGGTCGGTGAATGAAGCGGAGACGGTATCACTGATCATGAAATCCAAGGTGGCGCCCGGAGGAGTTTCTACACCGCATTCATCTATGATCGTATTGCCATCGACGCCGCTGACCAATTGAATATGATAGAGTCCTTTGCTAACGATGGGAGCGGAAAGACTGACCCAAACTATACTGCTGAGCCCGTCTGCATTGCAATTCGCCCCCGATGCTCCGGTCACCGCAACCGCTGTGGGGCCCGTTACGACAAAATCGGTTCCCGCAGCATTTATTGAATTGCACCGAATCGGTTTGTCGAATACCAATTGAAGGAGGTTGGGCGCACAAGCTGGCGGCGTGATGCTGTCAAAAGGTGTCGGCTGGCCGGCAACGATGGTAAAAGGGACCGTGTTGCCCACCGGTACGCCACTATTGCAGTTATCGAGCAGGGTATTCCCATCGGTCCCGATCCGGACGACCAGGCTATAATTGCCGTTAGGCAGCGGGTTGTCCAGGGTGAGCGTAATGGAGTCCATGTCAAAATTACTGCTGCAACCATTTCCCGAGGCGGACACTATGGAAGAGGATGAGGGAGTTAGGAAAAAATCGCTGCCATCCGAAGCCACGCTACTGCACATCATTTGTTTGGTCAGCCTCACGCTGATCTGGGTACGATCACAGCTCGGCGTCGCGCCGATCATACCCGAAGGAGTTGGATCGGTAATACTGGCCGTTCCCCCGTATCCAAAGGTCAGGGAATAGCCGCTCTGGGTATTGGTATAATGGCTGATCAGCAACAGGTAATTATGCCCCTGTATCAATACAGGCATCGTGCTGAAAGTATTTTCATAAGCCACGGAAGGGTCCGATGCACATTCTATATTGGCGGTCCCGGCAGATGTAGCGCCAGTTACTCCATAGGATCCCGACCAGTTTCCTACTACAAATAAAGAGGGGGTCGTATATACATCGGCGGGGTTATGCCCGGTAATATCGAAGAGTTGCCAGTCATAATCGTCCCCGGAATTGTTGGGCATGATCTGAAAGCCGAGCGTACCGGACTGATAGCAGGTGAATTTGTACCAGAAAGGATTCTTATCGCTATAAGAAGCACCAAACCCTGAACATCCCGGGACGGGAATCGAACTATTATTACAGATAGGAACCGTGCTTTGAACGAAGGTATCCAGCCCGCAAACAGGAAAGGCCGTGACCGGGGTCTGTCCGATCGTGGAACAACTCTGGCCGTTCGAGATGAGGAATCGGGACAGTAACAGGGCCAACGCAAAGAGAAATTTAACCGAGTTCATCATTATTGGATAAAGTTACTGATCCCATGACAACTGTGATCCGCCCGGCGTTGTCACCTGGATGTTAATGTATGTCCGGTATATCGTTCTGAAAAGGGAAGAATGCTGTTAAGAAAAAGAAGAACGCCGTTCGGAAAGGGAATATTTTTCCAATATTGGGAAAAAATGAACCTGAAACAGAAGCATAAAAATTTGATTATCAATATTTTAAGGAACAGGCACATATTTCGCAACCTCTGTGTCGACCCTATACCCTAAACCCTTTACCCCTAAATTCTAAACCCCAAATAGTAAACCCTGGACCAAGCTGCCAAAAAATATTACAGAACGTTCTTCCTCTTACACAACCATTGACGGCCATCAATAGTTTCCATAAATAGAATGTTCTTCCCATTTATGTCCGGGTTAAATGATAATCCTTCCACCAGTTGGGAGGATTTTTCTT